>NZ_OW370567.1:1427972-1684633 GCF_936270435.1 Wolbachia endosymbiont of Oedothorax gibbosus | reverse complement strand
ATCTGATCTGAAAACGTTTTTGCCATTACAGAGAATAAATTGAGTAAAAAAAGAACCTTAGTAGAAAAAATAGCATATAGAATTTTTCTCTTCCTTTTCAAAAAAGCTTCTGTGTTGAAAAAGTGTGCGACTGAGGCATTAATGAAAGATCTGCCAGACCTTAATATATTTAATGGTCTATTAAAATTCCGCGATTGTGGTATAATGGATATAATGACTCCACGTACAGAGATATGCGCAGTAGATATTGAGTCAAGCGAGCATGAAATAATAAAGAAGATAAAAAACACTTGCTACACTAAAATACCAATTTATAGAAATAACTTTGATAACGTAATAGGCTTTTTTTATGTAAAAGATGTTATTTTTAATAGGGATAAAAATTTTAATCTGAGAAATATCATACAAAGCGTAATATTTGTTCCACCCTCGATGAAGACAACTAATCTTTTTGTTAGGATGAAATCTTCTAAATCATACTTAGCTATTGTATTGGATGAATATGGTGGAACTGATGGTTTAATTTCAATGACCGATCTTATAGAGGAGCTAATATCAAACATTGATAGTGAAAATGAAGTAAATTCAGAATATACCATTACTGAATTGTCTCAGAATAAGTTTGAAATATCAGCAAGAGCTCTTATAAAAGATATAGAAGAGGATCTAAAAATAGAATTACGTGACCCTGAAGAAGACTATGTTACACTTGGTGGTTTGATTCTTTCGATTGCTGGTAAAGTGCCTTCTGTAGATGAAGTCATTAAATATAAAAATGGTATGAAGTTTATCATCAAAGATGCAAATGAACGCTACATTAATAAAATAGTACTAGACTTAAGTGATTACAAAAATTAGATTTGGTATCCTTTGTCGGTTGCCTTGAAACGAAGAAAAAGTTGTAATAACCAAATATGCAACTCAAGTTATAGTTAAACCTATCTCCAGCAAATTATTTTCGCAAGTACAATGCATTTCAGTGTTATAGTACTCTAATAATAAAGAGGTCATATAGATATTAATATCTTTTGTATTTAAATTAGTGTCATTTTTTTTGATTAATTTGTCTACTAATGATTTGCTTATTGGTTTGTGTTCATTTAGAATTTTTATAGTTAATAGCATTTTATCTTCTGTTTGACTCAGTAAAACAGACATTAGTTCAACTTCCGCCACTGCACTGGCTATAGTTAGCACCATATTAGAAATTATCTTATTTATCTTTTCAATTAAATCTTCCTTATTTTTTGCGGAGTATGCATCTATTTTCCACGTAAGCTTTACTTTTTTTTTAATAAATAATTTTCGATATTAGATTTGGTCTGATCAAAGCTGTAATTATCCGCTGAAGAAGAATATGCCTGCTTCATAACTTTATGTTTATATATTAAATCATCGGAGCTTTCTTTAAGCAACGACAACGCTTCCTTCTGCGCATCGGCATCATTCTTATCTATTACTTCAAGCTCTTCTAAGCCAAACATTATTCCATTCATAGAGTTAGCAAAGTCATGAAGCAACCGTCCTGATAGCAGTTCCGTTATTAACAGTATGTTTTTGGTATTTTTGCTCATTGGATAATTATAAATGATTTAAGTTACCCTATATGGGTAAGCATATAATAGTCAATTAAGAGAAAGTTTTGTTGTACTTTTTATATCAAGGCGTTAATATAGTATTAACAATTTTAAAATTTATAGAAGAATTATGAATGCTTATATCAGATCAGGAATAAATCTTGAGCTATATAATAAGTTGCTAAAAGAAGTCAAGCCTATTGCTCAAGAAACTACTAGAGAAGAAGTAATCAGCGAAATAGGTTCATTTTCTGCGTTGTTTGATTTTGCTGCACTAAGTAAGAAGTATGACCATCCAGTACTTGTTTCCTCAACTGATGGAGTAGGTACAAAACTGTTGATAGCTCAAGAAGTGAATAAGCATGATACTATAGGTATAGATTTAGTTGCAATGTGTGTAAATGACTTACTTGCACAAGGAGCAACGCCTTTATTTTTTCTTGATTACTTTGCAACAGGCGTTTTGAGCAAAGACGTTTTGTTATCTGTGGTCCAAAGCATTGCAAAGGGGTGCAAGCAAGCTAAAATAGCATTGGTTGGTGGAGAAACTGCAGAAATGCCTGGAATGTATGATAATAATCACTATGATCTTGCAGGATTTGTGGTTGGTGTAGTTGATCGAAAGCAAATTCTTCCAAACTGTAGCATGATGAAAGCAGGTGATTATATAGTTGGCTTAGAGTCAAGTGGAATTCACTCAAATGGGTTTTCTTTGGTGCGCCATATTTTCAAAAGCTTAGGTATAAATTATAACGATATATCTCCATGGAATAATAAATCTTGGAGTGAAATACTACTTGAACCAACAAAAATATATGTTGATTCTTTGTTGCCTATTATGCCAAAGGTAAAAGGTGTTGCACATATAACAGGTGGTGGCTTGATAGATAATATTCCACGGGTTCTTCCAAAAAACTTATTTGCAAACATAGACATTAATTCCTGGAAATGGCCAGATATATTTTTATGGCTAACAAAGGAGGGTAAAATAGAGGAGAAAGAGATGCTAAAAACATTTAATTGTGGCATTGGTATGGTGCTGATTGTAGATTCCGAGAATATGAAGGATGTGGAAAGCCATTTCCAAAAGCGTGGAGAAAAAATTGAGATTATTGGAAAACTTAATGAGGCATGTAACCCTCCACTTGATAGAGTAGTATTTAGTTAACCTAACTTTACTGACAGTCTTTTTGCAACTTCTAGGTATGCTTTCTTTAAATCTCCTAAATTCAAACGAAAGACGTCTTTATCTAGCTTTTTATAAGTATTTTTATCCCATAACCTGCAGTTATCAGGGCTGATTTCATCAGCTAAAATGATTTTAGTACTGTCGTTTATCAATCTGCCAAATTCTAACTTGAGATCAACTAAATATATACTTGCATTTGAAAATAGGTGGACTAAAATTTCGTTGATTTTTAAAGTTGTAGTTTTAACTTCATCCATTTCTTTGCTAGATAGCCAATCAAAATACAGTATGTGATTTTCATTCACCATTGGGTCGGCTAGGTCATCATTTTTGTAAAAAAACTCGATTATAGGGGATGCAAGCCTCTCACCTTCTTTGATATTAAAACGTTTGCAAAAGCTGCCAGCTGCAACATTTCTAACTACCACCTCAAGAGGTATTATCTTGAGCTTTTTGACTAGCTGTTCTCTTTCGTTTAGAGTTTTTATAAAGTGCGTGCTAGTTCCTGCTTCTTCAAGTTTTTCCATGATAAAAGCACTAACATGATTATTAATTATTCCTTTGCCCTCAATAATTTCATATTTTTCCTTATTGAATGCTGTAACATCATCTTTAAAGTGCTGTATAACAGTTGATGAGTCTTCAGTTTCAATAATGGCTTTCGCTTTACCTTCGTATATCGTTTTATTCAGTGACATGCTTAATTTAACTATATATTATATCAATTTACTGTTTTTAGAGTATAGCCCCAAATAACTTAAAATAAACCTTAATGGCATTCAATGTTACAATATTAACCATATTTCCAGAAATGTTCCCCGGGTTTTTGAACTATTCTCTTGCCGGAAAAGCGTTAGAAAAAAAAATATGGAACCTTGAAGTAATAAATATTCGTTCTTTTGCGAAAGATAAACATTCAACTGTGGATGATGTTCCATATGGAGGTGGAGCAGGAATGGTTATGCGCCCTGATGTAATTGGTAGTGCAGTGGATAGTATGCTCTCTATTCATAAAAACACTAAGTTTATTTACATGACTCCATCTGGAACTAAGTTTAATCAGAATATTGCCAGAGAATTATTAGAGTTTCCTCATATAACAATATTGTGTGGTCGATTTGAAGGTATTGACCAAAGGATAATTGATGCGTATACTCCTTATGAGTTAAGTATCGGAGATTATATACTTTCAGGAGGTGAGCCAGCTGCGATGGTGGTTCTCGATGCATGCATTAGACTTCTTCCAGGTGTAGTAAATAATACCGATAGTATTACTGAAGAAAGTTTTAATTATGGTGGTGGTATACTTGAATATCCTCAATATACTAGACCTGAGCAGTGGAAGGGATATAAAGTACCTGAGGTTTTGTTATCTGGCAATCACAAAAAAATAAGTGATTGGAGGCAGAAGCAGTCTCATGTTATAACAAAAAAGCGTAGGCCTGAATTATTGAATGGAGAGATAAATGACAAATTTACTTAAAAAATTTAACGAACAGCAAATGCAAGTGTTAGCTAAAGAAATACCAGAATTTCGTCCTGGCGATGATCTGAAGGTCACTTTTAAAGTAGTTGACGGTGCAAGTGAACGTATACAGATATTTGAAGGTGTATGTATATCAAAAAGGAACCGCGAGTTACATTCTTCTTTTGCGGTCAGAAAAGTAAGTCATGGAGAAAGTATAGTATCACAATTTTTTGTTTACTCTCCTGCATTAATTTCAGTACAAGTGACAAGAAAGGGAAAGGTCCGTAGAGCAAAATTATATTATCTGTGCAAGCTATTTGGGAAAGCTGCAAGGATCAAAGAACGTACTACTTATGTTAAAAAGAAATCTAAGTAGATACAATAGGGAAATTGTGTCATCCCAGCGCTTCCCAGTGTCATCTAAGTAGCTGATACTGGGGTCTGCCTTATTCTATATTATGTTTTAGCATGGACTCTGTTGCCATTTGCCTGATTTGCAAGTATTTTTATAACTGGATTCCAGTGTCAGCTACTTGCATGACATCAATGGTTATTAAACTTGACGATGGGATCCAGGAAAAATAAATGGGTATAAAGAAAAAATTCCTTAAATTACTTCAGTCAAGGCGTGTGCACGCTCGTATAAAAAGGAAAAATAAAAAGAACAGAATGTTACGCTTTTGCTCTTTCACGGCACTAGTTATCTCACTTGGCTGCCCTATATGTATACTGCTCAGTATATTAGTTAACTCCTATAGCGCTTTAACAGTAACGAAAATTTTATTGCCAGTTGAAATAAATGCTGATCTTACTTTGGCGAGTAATCCTAGTGATTTGCGATATAAGTCCATCGGCTTACTCAACGATTCTTTACGTAAGGTGTTTAAAGGAACTGATTTTAAAGACAGTGACGAAATTTTAAGTCGTAATTCTTACAAAGAACTAGAGAAATTTTTTCGTAAGAAAGTAAAAGATAGTGGTGAATATGAGATCTGGTTTACCGCGTCAAGTATAATTAATTCAATAAATAAAGATAAACATTTGAATGATTATTATGCTAAATTACTTGATTGGCTAAAAGAAAAGAGGAGAGTGAAAAAATTTTTTAATAAGTCTTTATTCCTTAAATCTGACTCTCGTGAACCTGAGAATGCAGGGATTTTAGGGGCATTTATTGGTTCATTAATGACAATTATAGTGTGCTTAGCATTAGCATTACCAATAGGAATTATGTCGGGCATCTGTCTTTACGAATTTATGCCTAAAAATAGGCTAATGACCAATATTGTAGAAATTAGCATAAATAATCTTGCTGCAGTGCCTTCAATAATATTTGGTGTAGTGGGCTTAACTCTCTATCTTGGCATATTTGGGCTGCCCCGTTCTTCGCCACTTGTTGGTGGAATGACTCTTTCATTTATGATGTTACCTAATATTATAATTGCAACAAAAAATGCCTTTGCGAATGTTCCTATTACGATAAAAGATGCAGCGTTTGCACTCGGTGCACCTCACATCAAGGTGATATTAGATCACTCTTTACCGATTGCGTTACCAAGAATAATACATGGTGCTGTGCTTGCAATTGCAAGGATTTTAGGCGAATCTTCCCCTTTACTTATGATAGGTATGGTAGCATTTATTGCTGATACACCTACGTCCTTCTTCGATCCGGCAACTGTTTTGCCTGTACAAATATACATATGGTCAAGCAGTCCTGAAATTGCATTTATTGAACTTGCTGCTATCGCAATTATAGCTTTATTATTGGTGTTATTTGCGTTAAATTTAGTAGCAAATTTTGTAAAAAGGAAATTCGAATTTTTTAATTTTTAGCAATTCATGAAAATCACAGTCCTATCTGGTTATGGCTTAAATTGCGAAAAAGAAACCGCATTTGCATTTATGGAATGCAGCAGAAAACTTGGTATTGGTAATATTGAAGTAAAAATCGTTCACATTAACGATATCATAGATAATCCAGGTGAACTGAAATTAAGCAATATACTTGCAATTCCAGGAGGTTTTTCCTATGGTGATGACACTGGTGCTGGTAATGCGTTTGCTTTACGTATTAAAAACAACTTGTTGGATGAGTTTCAAGAGTTTTTATCTCAGGACAAGCTGATTATAGGAATATGTAATGGTTGTCAGATATTAGTAAAATTAGTTCCAGAGTTCTCTAATCTAGCTTTAATCCATAATGATATAGGCAATTATCAATGTCGTTGGATTAGAGTGAGAGTTAATCCGCAGAGTAATTCTGTTTGGCTACGTGGCCTGAGTGAACTATATCTCCCTGTTGCTCATGGGGAAGGCAAATTTTTTATGGATCAAGATATTTTGAACCAATTGATTGAGAGCAATTCCGTTGCACTGCGTTACATTGATGAAAATGGCAACTATGCTAACCTACAATTTCCTTACAATCCGAACGGATCTACATACGACCTAGCAGCTTTATCAGATAAAAGTGGAAGAGTGCTAGCTTTAATGCCCCATCCAGAGAGGGGAATATTTTTTACCCAGCAAGATAATTGGCCTCTTGAAAAAGAGAAATGTAACCGTGCAGGAGTTACTATACCAGAATATGGTGATGGAATGCTTATATTTGAAAATGCACTGAAGTATTTTTGTTAAAATTTATTGATAGGGGTTTATGGTCAAATTTGTGAAAATCTCAACCAAATTCATCAGAACAGACCAGGAAAATAGCATTAAAATAAGAGCATTCACTGAATCTGATATCTCAATTCTTTTTACAAGCTTTGCAGAAATAAATTGGCTAAAACCGCTATCTACATTTGAAATTTATTTGAAAGAGCAAAAATTTGGTGAGCGTATTGTATGGATTGCTTCTTATAATAATGAATTTGCTGGATACGTGACATTATAGCACTTCTCATAATAATCCGAACAGATCATAGAAAGGCAGAATCAACAGCATGACGAAAAGACTTGAATAGAGGAATGTTTTTCCTGACTCTGTTTTTTATAGCAAACCAATGATGTTCAATTTTGTTAAAATCTGGAGAATACGGTGGCAGATACAAAATTTCTGCACCAATCCCTTTAGCAAGCTTAATGATCTTATCAGACTTATGAAAAGTAGCATTGTCAAGAATGACAGTTTGTCCAGGTTCCAAGGTCGGTATCAAAAATTGCTCAAACCATCCATTAAAAATATCCATATTACAGTGGCCTTCAAAACCTCAGTTATGGATTAGAAAATAGATAAAAGTATAACTAAGAAGAGGGAAACAGGGTAAACTCGAGTATTTTAGTAATAATAAGAGGTTACCCATGAAGAAAGATATTACAGAACTGTACTGTTGCGTCGAGGATTTTTGTCGTGCGGTAGATGATAATTTTGCAAATAGGTTCTTATCAAACGGCAAAAAACCAACCAGAGTACCAGAAATAGCGCACTCAGAAATTCTAACCATAATCCTATTATACCATAAATCACCATGTAAAAACTTCAAGGCTTTTTATCTTTGTTATCTTCAGTTATTCTATAGATCAGAGTTTTCAAAGCTGCCTTCATATCACAGATTTATTGCCTTAAAGCCGCGAGTTTTGTGGTATTTAGCATTACTTTTGCAATGGTTTTGTGAACAAGCAAAAATGACCGGGATTTCCTACATAGATTCTACTTCAATAGCAGTATGCCATCGAAAAAGAATCTCAAGAAATAAGGTTTTCAAAGGATTAGCAGAGTTAGGAAAGAATACTTACGGCTGGTTTTTTGGTTTTAAATTACATGTAGTAATCAATGAAATAGGTGAAATTCAAGGTGTTACGCTAACCAGAGGTAACGTCGATGACAGAAAACCTGTACCAACTCTAACCAAAAAACTAACTGGACTTTTGTTTGGAGATAAGGGCTATATAAAGAAAGAGCTCTTTGAGAAACTATTCGATAGAGGTCTAAAACTCGTCACTAAAGTGAAAAAAGGTATGAAAAATGCACTGATTTCGCTGAAAGAGAAGATTTTACTAGGGAAAAGATCGATTGTTGAAACGGTTTTTGGCTGCCTAAAAAACAAATTTGAACTTGAGCACACTCGGCATAGATCCACAGTAAATTTCTTGGTACATATTTTTTCTACCCTCATTTCTTATTCAATGCAATCGAAAAAGCCCTGTATTTCTCAGCTTTACTTCGTTGGTTAATCCATAACTGGGGTTCAAAGGTTAATGGAGCAACTATTTTTCTTTCACTTAAAGCTGCAATCATACTGATTCGTTGAGTTTTCTTCCCAGATTTTAGGGCATAAAACCGCTGTCCCTTCTGACAATATCCATAGGGGTAGTCTTCAGTGTTGTCAATGCCAGACTCATCTATATACACTAAGTTTTTAGGTTCTTTTGTTGCTATAATTTTCAAGAATTTAGCACGTTTTTCTTCGCTTCTTTCCTTGTACCCATAGGTCTTTTTTTGCGTGTAAATCCAATTTTTTTCAGGGCTCGGTGGATAGTTTGGATACTAACGTTGCTCCAAAGTTTAGCCATTTCCAATAGAGTCTTTCCTCCGTTTTCTCTGGCAAATTTAGCAAAGGCATCCCAGTCGGTAATTTTGTGATTGTAACCTCCATTTCCAAGTTTTTTTGATTGAAAGTCACCTGTTTCTTTTCTTCTTTGCTGCCACTCCCACAAAGTAGTTCGTCCAATTTTAAATCTTGCTGCCACTGTTTCTCTGCTTTCTCCCTCGTCTAGAGCTTCCATTGCTTTTTTCCTTAAGTCATAACTATATGCTGCTGGCATACCTACCTTCACTACTACAAATCCTTATTTTACCTTATTTGGACTATTATGAAAAGTACTATAACTGACAGATATGCAGCATACAATTATTTTTCTGATGAAAAGAGGCAAATTTGTTGGATCAAGGGATTTTGAAACATAGTTGGAACATTGAGGTCAAAATTCTCGGCTGTTATTTGAGAGATGTTGCTGCTGAGTTGTTTGCACTGAAAAAAGCTCTGTTAAAAAATGAGATAGATGTTTTTAGATTTGCCAGACGCGCAAGAAAATTGCGAAAGCGTACACGATGTTACTTGAAGGAAATATCTCCCTTACCTGAAGCAATTGGAGCTTCTCGAGTTGCAAAAAATATTTTGAAATCTGAAAGAATGATGTGGAATTTTTTGAATGATTCAGAAAACATTCCATTGACATGCTGAACAACAGATACGACACTATGTCGTTTACCGTAAAAACTAGACCTCTTTCGAAACTAGCATAAAGCCAAAGAAGATATACAATGGTAATTTAGTGTGAAGGAGATAGATGAAATACAAAACAGCAAAAGAGTTAGAAGATGAGAAATTTCGCAGATTAACAGGGCTAAAAAGAGCAACGTTTGATAAGATAGTGGAAATTCTAAGAACCTGTTCATAATCTCAAAAAAGTGATAAACTATGAGATGATGTATATGAATAAGGATATATGAGAAATTTATACCCAAGTGACATAAGTCGAGAACAATTTGAAAAAATCAGATCAATTCTGGAGAGTAGTAGGAAGAAAACAAAACCAAGAAAACTTGATTTGTATGATGTATTTTGTGCAGTGCTGTACGTCCTAAAAAGTGCCTGTCAGTGGAGAATGCTGCCAAAAGATTTTCCAAAATGGCGAAGTTGTTACGAATATTTTAAAAAATGGAGTGAAAAACCAAGCGAAGATACAGAAAGTACTTTGGAGCGTGTATTAAAAAAAATTAGTTGGAGAGACACGTATCAGCAATGGTCGGAAAGAAAGAACTAGTTTTTGTATAATTGATGCTCAGAGCGTAAAAAATGCAGATACTGCTGAAAATAAGGGCTACGATGCAGGTAAAAAAATTTCAGGAATAAAGCGCCATATTGCAGTAGATACACAAGGTTTACCACACGCGATTTATGTAACAACGGCAGAAGCAACCGACCGCAGCAGTGCCATGAAAATGGTCGAAAATGCTAAAGAAAAACTCTCTGAAGTTAAAAATATACTTGTTGATGCAGGCTACACTGGAGAAAATTTTGCAACACAAATAAAAGCAACTATTGGTTCGACGGTCGAAGTAATAAAGCGAAGTGAATTACACACCTTTGTTGTACTGCCAAAGAGATGGGTTGTTGAGCGCTCTTTTGCTTGGTTGGAAAAATGTAGGCGTTTGTGGAAAAATTGCGAGCGGAAACTCAACACTAGCTTACAAATGGTCGTTCTTGCTTTCACTTCTTTACTCCTTAAAAGATTATGAACAGGTTCTAAGAGAAATTGTGAGGTGGGTGGCCAAGTTAGGAGGGTTTTTAGCTCGCAAAAATGACTTAGAACCAGGCCCTATAGCTTTGTGGAAGGGATGGAAACGTCTCTTTGATTTAGCAGAAGGATGGAGACTTGCTCATGAATTCTATACTTGTGGGTAATAGTAAGTGTCATCCCAGTGCGTGACACTGGGATCTCATTTCGTAACTTCATAGTATAAATTATTTCAAATTGTATCTATTTGCAAGTATATAAATATAATAATTTTGCATAAAAAATTAGATCCCAGTGTCACGCACTGGGATGACACCATAGGGGGCACTGGGATCCAGGATTTTGACTGTAAACAAGCATACTATACAACATTTTCAATGAAATTGCCAAAAACTGGATTCCATCGTCACGCGCTGGAATGACACCTCTCTTGGGCTCTTTTAGCCATAAATATTAAGAAATTCACCAAATGAAAAAAAGGCAAAAGGAACCCCATAGTTGGCTAATTACCTATATTAACTTTATAAATTGGCGTTTTTTATCCTCAACGTCCCAATTTAGCTACTTTTATAACCCAAATTGTAAACGTTAAGAAATTTACTAAGCAGAAAAAAAGGCAAAAGAAACCCTGCTAGCCAGTTATTCACTATCTATTTTTTTAATTGGCGTTTTTTGTTGTCTTAAATGCTTTAATAAGCGCATTTTAGCTTATGTGGGTAAAAACCCGAAAGTTTTATAAAGACATAAAGTGCACATAGTGCAAAAAATTAAAAATAAGACGCCAACTACGTTATTTTCTTGCTGTTTAATCTGCACAGACTGAAGATAAATAAATAGCTTCAGTTTCATGATAAGGAGGCTGGAGGAGTTTGTCAAGGAAGTTTTATGGCCTAGCGTCACGCGCTGAAATGACAGATTACTGTTACCTTATTTAGGTACAGAAAAAAAATCTCAACGTTTAACACATTTTTCATAGTATACACCGTATGATTGATAAATAAAATAATGAATAGATTTACATAATGTTTGGAGGCTACCAATGGTCAACAACAAGATTACTTTGAATTTTGAGATAGAGAAAGGTGAGCCTATAGATCGATATTACTTTTCTGCACGTATAAAGCTTACAGATGAAAGCAAAAATCTTTTGCGTGAGAAACTTGGCAGTACAGCTCAATTCGATAATCTAGACGACCACTTCAATCTTAACCATGAGAATTTTTATATCTACTACAATAAATATAGTGAGCACAACGGTAGAAATGAGCTAACCGTTAGGGATGATAACGGTAGATATTTAACTTCCAATCTTCCACTCAATCATAACGGATTCTCAATGGAACTGTCATCTGATGGGGCATCAATTGTAGATTATGGTTTTTATCCTTTAGCTGTAATTTATAATCCAAATTACTACGATAAGGCAAAGGAAAAAGTATTTGATGATCATGGCACATTGCTACCAACTATATCAAACGTACTAGATAAATTACTAAGCAACACAAACGGCTTAACCATACAAGAGATGTTTTTACAGCTGCAAAATGAAGCTGCTGAAAAAGAGGTGAAGTTAGTAAGAGAAAAGAGACAAGCAGAAGAAGAATTAAATCAAAAGAATGAAGAGTTAAAAGAGCTCATAGAGAAAGGCGGTATTACCTTATTTAAAGTAGTAAAAGGTAATGATATAGGTAACGGGCGTTCAGCAGTAGTTTTACAGTTTACTGCAGAAGGTAAGGGAATAAATGAAATTACCCTTGATTATGAAAAATTCTATATAGCAGATTATGAAGATAGTGAATTCTTGCATTGTGTTAGTTCTGATTATGACATGCTACTTGATTATGAAAATTTATTTTTTGTGCTCAATCAAAGCTCCTACTCCGGCTTTGAAAGTGGGTTTTATTCAGCAGATAGCACTGATCCCTATCATTACGCTAAATATTCAAAGGAACCATATTTGAGTGGTGATCAGCTATCTGAAAAATTATCTAATGAGTTGGAGGAAGATAGTAATCAGATAGATGCAGAAGTTATGTTTAATGATCAACCTATGAACGAAGAAGTTACAGTGAAAAGTGAAGTCAAATCTAGAAAGAAAAGGGCAGTCGATGAGGATAATAAGAAAAACGTTATAGAAGATGTAAATAAGGCAGATGAAAACGGTTCAACACTTTTGCACTCTGCTGCTTCATTGGGAGATTTAAGTAAGATAGTAACGCTTATAGAACACAATGCGTATATTGACGCAAGAGACCATAACGGACAAACACCACTACATTATGCTATTCAGTCAGGAAATACAGAAGTAGCAAAATGCCTTATTGATAATGGTGCAAACCTTAATATTCAGGACAATTATTATCAGAAAACTAATACTCAATATGTTTATTACAAAACGCCTTTACACTATGCTGTTGAATCTGGAGATACAGAGATAGCTAAATACTTAGTAGATCATGGTGCAAATCCTAATATTCAAGATGCTTATTCCAGAACACCGCTACAAAGTGCTATTTATTCAGATAATACAGAAATAGTGGAATATCTGTTAGATCATAATGCAGATCCTAATAGTAAAGGTCATTATAGTATTCCTCCGTTGTTTATTGCTGTTAAGCTAGGACATACAGAAATAGTTAAGAATTTAGTTGAACATGGTGCAGATCTTAATGTCAAAAACACCTCTGCTCAAACACTACTACATTATGCTATTGAACTCAAACATACAGAGATAGCTAAATACTTAATAGATCACAATGTAGATATTAACACTCGAGATATTAGTTCTGGTAAATCTCCATTACATTTTGCCATGAGCATGAAAAATATGGAAGTAGTTAAATATCTCATAGAGCACAATGCGAATATTGATGCTCAGGATGGCTACGGTTTAACACCTTTACACCTTGCTGTTAATTTAGGAAATCAAGAGATATTAGAATACTTAATAAAGAATAATGCAAATATTGATGTTCGAGATAGTGAAGGCTGGACACCACTTATTCATGCAGTAAGGCATGGGCAATTGGACAAAGTAAAGTACCTGATAAAGAATGGAGCTGATATTAATGTTGTGGATAAAGAAGGAGATACATTGTTTGATCATGCTATGTTTTGTATAAAAGATGCAAGACTGCACAAAAATGTGGCAGATAGTAAAAAATATGGTGATAACGATTCTTATTATCAAGAGCTTTCAAAAAAAGCTGCAATTTTGGAGAAGACTGGAGAGGATATGCTTAACTACCTCAAAAAACTTACTAACAATACTATGGAAGAAGAAGAATCTAACTATATAGATCAAATGCAAGCGGATGATAGCAGCAGTTATAAACCAGCTTTGCAAAGCAATCGTGATGATTATGCTGATACGAAAAAAGCTCTGCAGGAAAAATTGCATGGAGATGAAATACACAAGCAAAGTAATGAGAAAGCTAAAAAAGATATAGAAGTAAAAAAAGTAACCGTAGAAACTGACAGTAGCAATAATAAAATTGAAAAACAAACAAAACCAATAGAAGACGAACAAAAAACTGTTATGGCAAGTGTGATAGAAAATATGGATAAGAATTCTGATAGTGAAGCAGAAGATTCTAACAGTATTGCAAATGCACAACACCCCTTAAAAATAAACAAAGGTGAGCTTCTTGAAACAGGAAAATATAAAGTGGAGCTGCAAGCTACAGGCGAAGACATAAATAATTTTTATCAAAACTTAAGTAGTCAGTATACCACTGGGAAATACAGTTATGATCAAATGACGGTTCTATATAATAAAGTTTATGCACGAGATTCTAGTCACGATGGAAAGCTGATGCTTCTTCCTGAAGCATATGTTGCAGATGGTCACCTGTTTATTCAGGAGAGAGATTTTGGCACTTTGTATGATTTTAATGAGATGTTCTATAAAAGTGATGAATTGATTTGATCAATACTAACACAATAAGTTAAGTTTAATAAGCATATAATTAAAATATTAATTACTTAGCGGTGTAAATTATTGTAATATTAGCTAATATAGTTAATATTTTAAATAATTAATATGCCAAAATATGTTAATAAATATGTCAATCATATCGATGAATCCAGTATATTAAGAGTCTATACCTCTAAAGATATAGTACTTTTCATAATAGTCCAAATAAGGTAAAATAAGGATTTGTAGTAGTGAAGGTAGGTATGCCAGCAGCATATAGTTATGACTTAAGGAAAAAAGCAATGGAAGCTCTAGACGAGGGAGAAAGCAGAGAAACAGTGGCAGCAAGATTTAAAATTGGACGAACTACTTTGTGGGAGTGGCAGCAAAGAAGAAAAGAAACAGGTGACTTTCAATCAAAAAAACTTGGAAATGGAGGTTACAATCACAAAATTACCGACTGGGATGCCTTTGCTAAATTTGCCAGAGAAAACGGAGGAAAGACTCTATTGGAAATGGCTAAACTTTGGAGCAACGTTAGTATCCAAACTATCCACCGAGCCCTGAAAAAAATTGGATTTACACGCAAAAAAAGACCTATGGGTACAAGGAAAGAAGCGAAGAAAAACGTGCTAAATTCTTGAAAATTATAGCAACAAAAGAACCTAAAAACTTAGTGTATATAGATGAGTCTGGCATTGACAACACTGAAGACTACCCCTATGGATATTGTCAGAAGGGACAGCGGTTTTATGCCCTAAAATCTGGGAAGAAAACTCAACGAATCAGTATGATTGCAGCTTTAAGTGAAAGAAAAATAGTTGCTCCATTAACCTTTGAAGGCCACTGTAATATGGATATTTTTAATGGATGGTTTGAGCAATTTTTGATACCGACCTTGGAACCTGGACAAACTGTCATTCTTGACAATGCTACTTTTCATAAGTCTGATAAGATCATTAAGCTTGCTAAAGGGATTGGTGCAGAAATTTTGTATCTGCCACCGTATTCTCCAGATTTTAACAAAATTGAACATCATTGGTTTGCTATAAAAAACAGAGTCAGGAAAAACATTCCTCTATTCAAGTCTTTTCGTCATGCTGTTGATTCTGCCTTTCTATGATCTGTTCGGATTATTATGAGAAGTGCTATAACTCTCAAATTAAAGTATTTTTCAAAACTGCAAATGAAGAAATTGATAGAATTTTTTCAGGGCAAGAAGTAGTGAAATTTTTAAATCAAACTACCAATATAAGAGATCATAAAAACAAATCTGCCATTAGTAAAAATGTGGAACAAGGCATCATTAAAGATGTAGAAGGTATACATAGAGAGAATGGTAGATATGTATATAAAGCACCAGATTTATTAGCTGAAGAACAATACAATAAATTATTTGAAAGTGAGCAAGCCGTTCAATTTAATTTGAATGATTTTATGTCAGATAGTATATCAAACATTGTACAATTAAAAGGTAGATTTGAAAAAATTTTAGATTTTGATCCCGAGGAAGGGTTATGTCACCCATTAAATTACTTTATTACCCTAATAGGATTAGAGAATAGGAAAGACTTTACTGGACTCAAATTTGGTGATGTTGTATCTGAACAAGATTTTATAGATTATATTGACGAAAGAAAAGAACAAACGACTGAATTATTAATAATGAAGGTCTTGTTGCAATTCTTACCTATTCTTCATATTCAGAGCATTGAAAGGCGCGAGGGAGAGTTATTTTATGACGAGACAATAGACTTCTTTCAAAATTGGAAAAGAGCAAAAAATTAGTATAAAATCATACATTTAAAAGTATGAGATATGAAGAAACTAAGGAGTTAGATGAAGAGAAGTTTCGTCGTCTGACAGGAGTAAAGAAGGCAACTTTCAACAGGATGGTAGAAATTTTAGATGAAGAAGATAGAAGGAAAAAAGCAAAAAGTGGGCGTAAAAGCAAGCTCTGTATAGAAGACAGGCTACTTATGGCATTGGAATATCTTCGTGAATATCGGACATATTTCCACATTGGTCGAAGTTATGGTATGAGCGAAAGTACGACCTATAAAATCATAAAGTGGATTGAAAATACATTGGTAAAACATCCGGATTTTGCATTGCCAGGGCGAAAAGAGGTTCTAAAAAGTGATATAGAATATGAGGTTTTAGTGATAGATGCAACAGAAACTCCTGTGGAAAGACCCAAAAAAAGCAAAAAAGATTTTATTCAGGAAAAAAGAAAAAGCACAGTATAAAAACACAGATTATTTCGGAAAAAGAAAGCAAAAAGATCATTTGCACGTCTTTTTCAAATGGTAGGAAACATGATTTTCGGCTTTTTAAGGAGTCAAAAGTGCACATACTACCAAGTATCAAAGTCCTAGCAGATAGCGGTTACAGAGGTCTACAAAAAATTCACGCAAATGTTGAATTGCCACATAGAAAAACGAAAAAGCACCCATTGACTAAGAAACAAAAGCAAGAAAATCAAGAGCTTGCAAGCAAAAGAGTTGTGGTTGAGAATGTAATCGGTTTGCTTAAAAGATTTAAAATTATTGCAGATAAATATCGCAATCGGCGAAAACGTTTTGGATTGAGATTCAATTTGATAGCTGGAATTTACAATCTAGAGTTGATGATGTGAATTTTGAAAGAGGTCTAATATATGAGCAAGAGTGTAATGATTTATCTTCAACAGAGGTATGGGTTCATACTAACCAAGAAAAAGTCAAGTGTGCTTTAGATAATGTAGAGATAGGATGCTATTTAGAATTTAGTTTTTCTTGTTATGCATGCAATGGAGAAGAGGACGAAAATGACGATAATATTTCACATTCTATATTGATATATAAAGCAGAGAATAGTAAATACATATTTTTTGACCCTAATAGAGGAGCAATTGGCTTTTGTCCTAATACAGGAGTTGCTAATTTTACATCAGAGGAAGTTTGTAAAGCAGTAGAGTTGGCTGTAAACCATTATTCATATGATATGTATATTGAAAATTCTCCAGACTATTGTGAAATCTACGTTACGCTTAGAAACGCAACATTAATGTTAAGGAAAGCTGAGGAACTTTATGAAACAAGAGAGAGAACAAATTCAAAAATAGTTGATATATCAGTTGATAACAATACTGGTGAATTGTTGCTTACACCTATAAATCTATAAAGATATACAATTGCTATAAAAATTTATGCATATGCCTTTATCTTTAAGATTGTTTATCAAGTATGGACATCAGCTCGTCCCATTCTCTTTTACCAATGTTACTTTCTTCTCTAGTAACGTTTTTCCCTTTAATTAATTTACGAATTGTTTCTAAACCAGCTCTTGAAATACAAGCTGACTCTAAGCAATATTCAACAAAGGCATTATAGGCCAGTGGAACCCACTTCTTTATTATATCCAGCATAACTTCTGCATAGACTCTAATTTCATATTGGGCATGCTTATCAGCTCTAAGCTTCAAAAAATGAAGGAGGTTATGCAGATCTATTTTCCAATAAAATTGCGTGTAGTAATTAAGCGTTAGGTTAGTTCGGGCAATTTCTCTTGCAAGCCCCTGCTCAATAAATTTTTCATAATGAGAATATACTAAATTAGAGTCATTTGTTAGAGAATCCATTATTTCCTTTGAAGTACCCGAATCAAAAGCTTCCCCGCTACCTTGTTTATTATTATCAGATTGTTTTGCAACCTGTTCTGGTTTTGGTATATAAAATTCATTATCAAGTATTGAATACCTTGCTGAATACTCATTCACATTTGCAGTTCTATGCCTTATCCATTGCCTTGCAACAAAAATTGGAAGTTTCACGTGAAACTTAATTTCACACATTTCAAATGGAGTTGTATGGTGATGTCTCATTAAATACTTTATAAGTGCTTCATCTTGACTGATCTGTTTTGTTCCCTTACCATAAGAAACACGAGCAGCTTGAACTATTGCGCTATCAGAACCCATATAATCTATTACTCGAATAAATCCATGATCTAGTACCTTATGCTCTTCGTACAGAATTTCATCTATTTCTTTCACTGTGACTCGTTTAGTTATTTCATTCATAGCATGTCCTCAAGATGAAATAGAGATATCAGCTCCACATGAATTAAGTTTTTCGTGCATTGCCTCATATCCTCTCCATAAATGATGCGAATTATTTATTGTAGTTTCTCCACTAGCTACCAAAGAAGCAAGCACTAAAGCTGCTGTTGACCTTAAGTCAGTGGCACACAGATTAGCTCTAGATAAGCTTTTTATTCCATTTATAGTAGCTTTATTTTTCTTGATGCTGATATTAGCACCTAACTTTCTCAATTCATTTGCATGTGTAAATCTGTTTTCAAAAATGTTCTCTTCAATTACTGATATCCCATCAGCGATACACATTGCAGACATCAGTTGTGGTTGCATATCACTGGGAAAGTTGGGGTATGGATCTGTTGCAACGTTAGCAGACTTAATAGAGCCATTTTTTCTGGAAATAACAATGCCCCCATCATACAGTTCAATCATAGCTCCTATAGCCTTCAATTCATTTACAATACATCTTATATCAGATAGACTTATTCCTTCTAACTCCAACTTACCACCGGTTATTATAGCAGCTAGTGCATAGGTGCCTGCTTCTATGCGATCTGGTATTATTTTATGAACACATCCATTTAATGCTTCAACTCCTGTTATTGTGATCCTTGTATCACTAATCTCAATATTAGCACCCATTTTCTTTAGAAACTCTATTAAATCAAGAACTTCCGGCTCTGTTGCAGCATTGTTTATTATTGTCACTCCTTCTGCAAGTGTTGCTGCCATTATTATATTTTCTGTTGCACCAACGCTTATTTTCTCAAGTGTAACTTCTTTTCCTTGTAGCTTTCCTTTCACTGTTGCAATTATATTACAGCCTTCAACTTCAATTTTAGCCCCCATTTCTTCTAATGCTTTGATATGCATATTAACAGGACGCTTTCCGATATTGCATCCACCAGGAAAGACCGTTGTGATTTTACCAAATCTACTGAGAATTGGACCTAGCATTAAAAGAGATGCTCGCAGCTTACTTGCAGTTTCATGTGACATTACGTGATTGTTGATATTACTGCAGTCAATTTCCAAAGTATGATTTGCTTTATAATCTTTATTGCGTGTAAAGTCCACTTTCGCTCCAAGACTCTCAAGCAGCTTAGACATTAGATGCACATCAATTAAATCAGGTACATTATGCAAAATTACCGGGAAGCTACTCAATAGACTTGCTGCCATTATTGGTAAAACAGCATTTTTTGAGCCATTAATCTTGATTTTTCCGACCAGAGGTTTATGGTTACTACTTACTAATATTTTGTGCATTTTAGATCTTACCAAATAAGTATAGTAAATCGACAGTAAAAGGCAAATTACAGATAATATAGCTATCACAGATCATAATGTTCGTACATTTTAGCTATTCAGCAGCAGAATTGATTACACTTGTCCAAAGATGAGCGATGCATTAGTGCCACCAAAACCAAACGAATTAGAAAGTGCATATTGAATTTTATGCTCCTGAGCTTTAAACGCTACAAAATTTAAATCACATCCTTCTGAAGGTTTATGTAAATTTAAGGTTGGCGGAATAATTCCATTATTTAACGCAAGAATACTGAATATTGCTTCAACGCTCCCTGCAGCACCAAGTAAATGTCCTATAGAAGATTTAGTTGAAGAAACAGGTATTTTATAAACGTAGTCACCGAATAACTGTTTCATTGCTATTACTTCAATTTTATCTCCAAGTGGCGTTGAAGTTCCATGTGCGTTGATATACCCAATTTGACTTGGGCTCACTTGTGCACTCTTTAAAGCAAGCTGCATTGCCTTAAATGCGCCTCTTCCTTCTAAATGCGGTGCTGTAATGTGGTACGCATCTCCTGTAAGTCCGTATCCAGTAAGTTCTGCATATATTTTTGCTCCCCTTTTTTTTGCATATTCATGTTCTTCCAACACCAATATACCTGCTCCTTCACCCATGACAAATCCATCGCGTTCTTCATCCCATGGCCTTGAAGCTTCTTCTGGTTTATCATTGAATTTAGTTGATAATGCTTTCATAGACGCAAAACCTGCAATTCCAACTCTACACAGTGCACTTTCTGCTCCACCTGCAATCATAACATCTGCTTCACCAAGTTTTATAGTTCTTGCTGAGTTTATGATTGCATGCGCACCTGTTGCACATGCGGTTACTGCTGAATCGTTTGGACCTGTAAATTCGTATTTAATAGAAATATGACCAGATATCAAATTTATTAGACTTGCAGGGACAAAAAATGGACTGACACGTCTGGGCCCCTTTTCCTGCATGGTAATTACATTTTCCTGAATTGATGGTAAACCACCTATACCAGAGCCAATAGTCACACCAATACGCTCCCGATTGATATTTTGGCTTTCCAAAATTAACGAATCATCTACTGCCTGAATAGCTGCTGCAATGCCGTAATGAATAAAACGATCTGTCCTTTTTAGATCTTTTTCAGTAATATAATCTATAGGATTAAAGTAATTCTCAACATTATCGGATTGCACAGGTACCTGCCCTGCAATTTTGCAAGCAAGATCAGAAGAATCAAATCTATCTGTATTGATTGCTTTTATGCCAGATTCGCTTTTTATTAGCCTTGACCAAGTGTTGTCAACATCTGCCGCTAGTGGAGTGATTAAACCAATACCAGTGACTACTACTCTTCTGCTCATTTAACACTAACTATTAGCCTTTTTTATTATTAATGTACTCAACTATTTGCTCCATAGTTTCCATTTTTTGTGCGTCTTCATCTGGAATTTCTATTCCGAACTCTTCTTCTGCCGCCATGATGATTTCAACTGCATCTAAACTGTCTGCACCATGCTCCGAAAGCTTTGAAGAGCTGTTGAATTTCTCTACATCCTTACTAATGTGCTCCAGTATAATCTTTTTCACTTTTTCTTCTATGTCTTCTCTAGTGCTCTTTGCTAGTTCGCTATTCACATTTCTTACCAAAAAAATAACCTATTCTTTGATGTTATAAAAAATTTTTATGTTTGCAATATCTTTTATAACTGGTAAACTACAGTAAAGTTTTCTACTGCCCTAGCTGGCTAGCGTTACGTGCTAAACAATTAACAATTCAAAGATGCTAGACGAAACAACAAAAAATTTGCTTATTGTAGAAGTAAACAAACTTTTACCTGAAAATAGCGAGAATAAGCTTATATCAGCTATGCGTTATATACTCCTTGCTCCTGCAAAACATATACGCTCCTTTTTAGCCATAACTTCATCGCGAATGTTTAACGTAGAAGCTAAAAAAGTAATATCAGCTGCTGCAGCGATTGAATTTGTTCATGCTTACTCTCTAATTCACGATGATTTACCGTGCATGGACAACAGTGACACTCGAAGAGGCCAGCTGAGCTGCCACAAAAAATTTGATGAAGCAACAGCAGTGCTTGCCGGAGATGCACTACTTACTCTGGCTTTTGAGGTATTATCTTCGTTAAATTGTGAAATCATGAAAGTTCTTTCTCAGGCAATAGGAATTAGGGGAATGGTGGGAGGACAGATTTTAGATATTAACAGTGAGCATATAGATCTTAACCCCCAACCCTCTGTCATCCCAGTGCTTGACACTGGGATCCAGAAGGCTTTGCCTACAAGCATTTCGTGCAAAAAGCCATGCGATGGTGGAGCTGAACATGAAATGGATTCCAGTGTCAGCTACTCGAATGACACCCTTTCTACCTTAAAACCACAACATTCGTACGGCTGTATGTATAACGCTGGAATGACGTCGGGCCAAGCTGATAAAATAAAAGAAATTCATTTAATGAAAACCGCAAAACTATTTGCAGCTTCATGTGAAATAGGCGCTATAATAGGGGGTGCTACAGGCAAAGAGCGGAGAGCATTATATAATTACGGGATAAATCTAGGGCTTATCTTTCAAGCTAAGGATGATATTGAAGACTACGAACAAGATAAAACAAATAATCTTATGTCTGTGCTTGGTAAAAGTGAAGTAGAGGACTATATAGACAGCCTCTTTAAACAAGGCTTGGATAATTTGAGTGCGCTTTCAGGGGATACTAATTATTTATATGATTTATTAAATCAAGTAAAGAAAGATGGTTAGAAAAATTATATTACAAATGCTTATCTCTGTAGTAATGATTCTCACTTTAACTTCTGCTTTTGTGTTCACTATTGTCTATATAAACAAAAGTAAATCGGAAAAAAAGGACAAGCTTTATGAGATAAGTGCCACGCATGGTGGTTTGATACAGACGATAGCACATTATCTAGTGAAGCCAATACTTGAATCAGCGCTTGACCGCTATATTGAAAAGCATGGGCTAACAGAATATTTAGAAGAAATGACGCAGCAAAAGGAAGAAGATTCGATAAATTTTTATGAAATTACTGAAGGCAGTGGCAGTAAGGCTTTCTGTGGCCTGGAAGTCCTATTGCAAATATATAAAATTTCTAATAATAACTCAGCAACACTCCCTAGCAAAGTTTCTGATGTTACTTTGAAAATAGGTCAAGATGACCTAAAAGAAGTGAGTTTAGGGGTAATAGGTATGAAAGAAGGCGGAGAGCGTGTAGTTACTATTGCCAATGATAACAAAATGAATTTTAATTCTTATTACGTCAAACTGATCGAAGTAAAGGATAAATATCCCGACTCAGTAAATAATCTGATGGTTTTTAATGACTTAATTAACAAGACTGGAAAACAAGTAAGGTGCGGCGATGAGATATCGGTTAAATATAGTGTAAAGAAGCATAATGGGGAATATATAGTCAAAGATCAAGCAGTACAATTTAAGGTTGGTGATAGAAAAGCACCACTTGCTATAGAGCTTGGAGTTGTAGGAATGAGAGCTGGTAATAAAAGAACTATCCTTTCTCCACCCGACCTTTTCACTATTACTGACGATATGTTAATAAAAAACATAGATTATGATGAAGAAAATATCTCAATAATTGACTTAAACTTAGATGTTAAGCAAGAGGTTGTAGCACATTATTCTACTGTTGAAAAATAGCTTAAAGAATACAGTTTAGATTTACTGGCTAATCTTCTGAACACTCTCTATATTACTTAAAGTAGACTTTTCATTTTTCCTAAAGTATAAACTTAGATAAATCAAGCTGCTTCGAAATTGACTCAAGCTTATCTTTTACATACTTGCTGTCTATAATGAATTTTTCGCTATTTTTCTCAGAAGCAATGAAACTTATTTCATCTAGAAGCTTCTCCATGACAGTGTGAAGCCTTCTTGCGCCTATATTTTCCACTTGCCTATTAACTGTAAACGCTATTTCAGCTATGGTTTTTATACCATCATCAGTGAACTCAAGCGTCACATTTTCTGTTTTCATTAAAGCTATGTACTGCTTTAACAAACTAGATTCTGGTTCCTTTAATATTCTTACTAAATCCTCTTGAGTAAGTGCCTTAAGTTCTACCCTAATCGGTAATCTGCCCTGCAATTCTGGTAAGAGGTCAGATGGTTTAGACTGATGAAAAGCACCAGATGCAATAAATAATATATAGTCTGTTTTTACATGGCCATACTTAGTTGTAACAGTTGTTCCTTCAAGTAGTGGTAACAGATCGCGTTGCACTCCTTCTCTGTTTACTTCACCTTTTACTTCTGTACGTGCTGCAATTTTGTCTATTTCATCCAAAAATACTATACCGTCATTACTAACAAGATCAATGGCTTCTTTGATTATCTTATCTTCATCCATTAGCCTTTCACTTTCTTCACTAATTAATATTTCACGCGCTTCTTTTACCTTCAACGTAATAGTTTTTGTTTTTTTGCTCCCATTAAACATTTTGCCCATTATTTCTGTTACGTTCATCACACCAACTTGCCCACCTGGCATGCCTGGTATATCAAAAGTAGGTAACGTACTCTTGCTTTCTCTGACGTTAATAGAAACTTCTCCGTCCTCACACTCTTTACTCTTCAACCTTTCTCTAAAATTTTTTTTACTTTCTTCGGTTGCATTTTCGCCTACCATAGAATTGACTATTATCTCCTCAGCTAAATTTAAAGCTTTTTTAGCTAAGGCTTTACGGGCTTTCTCTTTAACTAAAACTATTGCTGCATCAACCAAATCACGTATTATCGAGTCAACATCACGTCCAACATATCCTATTTCAGTAAACTTTGTTGCCTCAATTTTTATGAACGGTGCACCGGCAAGTTTTGCTAAGCGGCGAGCTATTTCAGTTTTACCAACTCCTGTATGACCAATCATCAATATATTCTTAGGTATGATTTCATCACGCAATGGAAATGGAACCTGATTGCGACGCCAACGATTTCTGAGCGCAATAGCAACAGCACGCTTTGCATCATCCTGTCCGATTATGAATCTGTCCAATTCTTTAACTATCTTCTGTGGTGGAAGGTCATCTAACAAAACTTGAGTACTGTCATTAACTTGAACATCACTGTCACTTAAATCAAAACCACTCTTAGTATCTTTATAGAGATCATTTTTTTCATTGTAGGTGTCACTACTACAAGACTGCCCTTCTGAAAGAGTTATAGGCTGATTGGAAAAATTGGTGCATAAAATTTTTTGCTTGGAAGACATATCACTCCTCTATCTTTTCAATAATTACATTATGGTTCGTATAAACACATATATCGCCAGCTATCTTCATAGCCTTTTTCGCAATTTCCTCTATTGATATTCCTTTAATATCAATTAAAGCTCTTGCTGCAGATAGAGCAAAATTTCCCCCAGAGCCAATAGCAGCGATTCCATCTTCAGGTTCAAGAACATCACCTGTTCCCGTAATTACTAATGAAATAGACTTATCTGCAACGATCATCATAGCCTCTAATTTCCTCAGATATTTATCCATTCTCCAGTCTTTTGCAAGTTCAACACATGCTCTCATTAATTGTCCTGGGTGCTTATCAAGTTTAGATTCTAATCTTTCAAAAAGAGTAAATGCATCAGCTGTTGCTCCAGCAAACCCAGCAATTACAGAATCACCAGAGAGACGCCTAACTTTTTTTGCTCCGGATTTTATAACAGTGTGGCCCAGTGAAACCTGTCCATCACCTATTACTACTACACTTTTATCTTTTCTAATTGACAGTATAGTGGTTCCATACATTTTACTATTGTCATGGTGGATCATTTTTCTATCACTTTAAATAATAATCTCATTATACTTTAATCGCTAGTCAAATTTACTAAATATGTTTAACTATAGCTTATAATATAGTACCTTCCTTATAACATTTAAAGTGCAGATGCAAAACATAATTCACCCATATTTGGAAAGAAGTATAGATAATTGGTTCGTAGCAAAATTTAACGGCCTTACATTGCCATTTTATAGCTCTATAGATCTTAGAACCTGTTCATAATCTTTTAAGGAGTAAAGAAGTGAAAGCAAGAACGACCATTTGTAAGCTAGTGTTGAGTTTCCGCTCGCAATTTTTCCACAAACGCCTACATTTTTCCAACCAAGCAAAAGAGCGCTCAACAACCCATCTCTTTGGCAGTACAACAAAGGTGTGTAATTCACTTCGCTTTATTACTTCGACCGTCGAACCAATAGTTGCTTTTATTTGTGTTGCAAAATTTTCTCCAGTGTAGCCTGCATCAACAAGTATATTTTTAACTTCAGAGAGTTTTTCTTTAGCATTTTCGACCATTTTCATGGCACTGCTGCGGTCGGTTGCTTCTGCCGTTGTTACATAAATCGCGTGTGGTAAACCTTGTGTATCTACTGCAATATGGAGCTTTATTCCTGAAATTTTTTTACCTGCATCGTAGCCCTTATTTTCAGCAGTATCTGCATTTTTTACGCTCTGAGCATCAATTATACAAAAACTAGTTCTTTCTTTCCGACCATTGCTGATACGTGTCTCTCCAACTAATTTTTTTTAATACACGCTCCAAAGTACTTTCTGTATCTTCGCTTGGTTTTTCACTCCATTTTTTAAAATATTCGTAACAACTTCGCCATTTTGGAAAATCTTTTGGCAGCATTCTCCACTGACAGGCACTTTTTAGGACGTACAGCACTGCACAAAATACATCATACAAATCAAGTTTTCTTGGTTTTGTTTTCTTCCTACTACTCTCCAGAATTGATCTGATTTTTTCAAATTGTTCTCGACTTATGTCACTTGGGTATAAATTTCTCATATATCCTTATTCATATACATCATCTCATAGTTTATCACTTTTTTGAGATTATGAACAGGTTCTTAGAAACTCTGGCTACAAAATTGCTCCAGTAGACGCTAATTTATTTCCTGCGGGGTTCAACAATCTAAGTGAGATATCAAGAGCAATAGCAGCAAAACTAATAAAAAGTTATTTTGAAACAAAACAATATAAAAAGACTCTCATAATACCGGAGAATTACACACGAAATAAAATGTATATAGAAAACGTATTTGCCATAGAGAAAATACTGCAACTCGCAGGTTTTGAAACTAGAATTGGCCTCTTTCATAATGAAACGTACAATTTAATAGAACCGTATGAAGCTATTGTGAAAGAAAACTCTCTATTAAAGACAACTTCAGGATTTGCGCCTGATGTTATTATACTGAACCGCGATATGACGAGCCACATACCAGACATGCTAAAAGACGTAAAGCAAGATATAGTACCAAGCCCACTATATGGTTGGCATAGCAGGCAGAAATTTAAGTATTTTGAAATCTATAAAGAATTAGCGTCCGAGTTTTGTAGCGAATTTAAAATAGATCCATGGCTTATTTCTGCGCTTACAGAAAACTGCAATGGAGTTAATTTTAATGATGATTCATCACTAGGAGCAGTAGCAACTAAAGTTGACCAAATATTATCTCTAGTGCAAAAAAAATATGAGGAATATGAAATAAAAACACAACCTTACGTTTTTATCAAAGCAAGCAATGGCACATATGGGATGGGCATTATAACGGCAACAAGTGGAGAGGAAATATTAAACCTCAATAAAAAAAAGCGTCATAAAATGAAAAAGATAAAAGAAGGAATAGCAATTAATAGCGTTATTATACAAGAAGGTGTACCAACCATTGACATATTTAAAAGCAGTTCTGCAGAACCGCTAATATACTATATAGGAGATACTCCAGCATGTTACTTATACCGATGTAATAGCAGGAAAGATGTATATTCCAGCTTAAACTCCATTGACTGTGAATTTCATGACATTAGCAAAATAGTGGAAGAAAAAACTCCAGCACTTTGGAATATAGTTAGTAAATTAGCAATGTTAGCATTAGCGGTGGAAATAAAAGCTTTTCATTAAATTCTCTCAAAGCTTGTGTCCGTTCAGCAGAATGGTTTAAGAAACGATAGCTTTTTTTAGTGCAAATAATTCAAAAGATTAATCATAACATGGCTCTAATAGTCCTAAATAAAACTTCCAGTGAATGATTGTCAGACATGTTGTGCTCTGCTGATTTTATCAAGTACACCTCAACATCGGTTGACTTAATTTTTTCAGCTAAATTTAATGAAGTTTGATAAGGAACATCTTTATCATTAATACTGTGCAATAAGCACACAGGACAGTTTATATCTATTGTCTCTTTGTTTAAAAGAAGATTCTTTCTGCCATCTTCGATCAAATTTTTAGTTATTTTGTATGTACAATGCTCTGAAGTAAAATCTATTGCACCTTTAGAATCTAGTTCTTCCTTTTGCTTGCCTGACAATTGCTTGAATATCAAATCTTCAGTAAAATCAGGAGCAGACGATATGCCGATTAATGCTGCAATTTTTTCTGGAAATTGAAGGGCAGTGAGCAGCATCAGCCATCCCCCCATACTTGAACCTATAATTATTTGTTTATCGCTAGTTAATTCACTTATCACTTTAGCACAATTTTTTTGCCAATCGCTTATCGTGTAATCAATAAAATCACCACTTGAATGACCGTGACCAAAATAATCAAATAGCACAAGTGCTACGCCATTTTCTTGGCAAAATTTGTAAATAGCAGTTGCTTTCGTTCCATCCATATTGGATGCAAATCCGCCGAAAAAAACTACAGAAGCTTTCTTTCCTTGTAGCTTTTGATATGCTATGTGACCATTATTTCCATCAAACAATTTACAGTAATCCATACTACTTTGGCAAAGCAACCGGACTATCGCTCATCGAACGCAAATAACTGACTAAGTCTGCAATTTCTTGTGGATTGGAAATACCTGCAAATGCCATACGTGTACCTTTTATATAGGCTTTTGGGTTCTTTAAAAAGGCAAATAGCTCCTCATATCCCCATTTTCCTTCTTTTTCAAGCACTGCTTTTGAGTAATTGAATGAGTTACCAAGATGAGCCTTTTTATTTCCAACTACGTTCCATAAGTTTGGTCCTACTTTATTCATTCCACCTTTCTCAAAACTATGGCAAGCTATACATTTTTTTGCTGCTGACTTACCTTTCTCAAAGCTAGCATTCTGCATGAGCGCTCCAATATCCAGCGCCACTTGCTCAATTTTCTGCTGAGATCCATTGCTGCCAGCAGCTACTATCGTTTGGTGTTCAATCTTATATTCCTCTGGACTGTAAAGCATATCAACTACATTACTAACTATCATAATGATTAGCCCAGAAAGTAAAATCGATGCTGCAATCTTATTAAGCTCCATAGTTAATTTTTATTAAGTAATGTTACTTAAATTATGCAAATATTTTCGCAAATAGCAACCAATTACCTTGAAGCTCGCTAAAGATGAGAGTCTCTACCACTTTAAGTTAGCTAGTAGGATCTCTCGCTAGACCATTTTTCTGTTCTGCTTGAGTAACTCTTGGTCCAATCACATACTGATCTGGAATAATATATTCAAATAGATTTCCTGCAAACTTTCCTGTAACAATTACTGCTGTAGTTATTCCTGCAAGTAGTGCTATAGCCCCTATTCCTGCACCCGCTGCTACTGACCACCAAGTTGCAAATATACCAGGGAGAACAGCATTTGCGGTTACAGCAAGGCCAACTCCTGTTGCTATGCTAGCGACGTCATAGGAATAAAGAAAGGCATAAGGGCTGCTATTACACGTTTCTCCACAAAGCCTACTTTCTTTTTCAATTCGTTAATATCATTGCGAAGGTAATAGCGTGCTCCTATAGCCAAAAGTGCTAACAAAGCTGGAAATACAGCACCAACTGCTCCACCTATAACTAAAGGTGATAAAGCTGTAAAACTAAGTCCTAATCCTGCAGGAGCTCCGACCAAACAACCTATTATGCTACTTACTGCTGCAATATACCCTATTGCACGTGCTATACTCGTATCTTTTTCTTTCATAGCTTTTTCTATATTAGGCCGAAAGTCATATATACGATCTACTATATCATCGAATCCTCCAGTATAATTTCTTTTTCTCATATAACCTCCTTAATGCTTTATTAAAGAGCATACAGTAGCACTTTTACATCGAATTGTCAAGCTAACAAGAGTATAAATCATTTTCAAAAGAATACAAAGGAGTTCTTGCATAACCTAGAAAAAAGAATGGTTTCATGAAAGTAGCTGACACTGGTTCCTTTATGACGGCAGTGCCCTCTTCTTGTCATCCAAGTAGCCCCTATAATGTCATCCGAGTAGCCCCTCTATCTGTCATCCCAGTGCCCTTATAATGTCATCCCAGTGCTTCCTTCTCCTGTCATCCCAGTGCCCTTATAACTACTCCGCCAACAATGTTGCAAAAAACATAAAATTAGAGAAAAGCATTTCTCGAAAACTTCTGTGTCCAAAAACAAAAGTGCCATTTATTTATAGCGCTAATAATCGATTAACCATCAGCTTCAATGAATGATATGAACATATTATTTCAAGGAAAGATCATGGGAAATAAGAGATTAGCTATACGAATTAGCTGTAGCTATGAACCTAACCGGTTGGCAGGAAAGTATTTGTTAGATGCTTATGAAAGAGCAGCGTCAAAGCAAGTAAGTCAAAAAAACTTAAAACATAAAAATGGGATTCAAGGAGGATCAAATGGTAACAGTGAGTTTATATGCAAGAGTTTCTTCGGGGAAACAAGCGCAAGAAAATACAATAGCAAGCCAAGTTGCAGCTTTAGAGAAGCAAATTAGTATGGATTGGTACAGATGTGAGTATAAATTTATTGATACGGCTACAGTGTTAGTCCGTCCTGGTCTAGAAAAATTACGTGATAAAGTAATAGAAGGCAAAATTGACAGGATTTACATTCATTCTCCTGATCGTTTATCTAGAAAATATGCATATCAAATGGTATTACTTGAAGAATTTCAGAAAGTAGGAGCAGAAGCGGTTTTCTTAAATTATGAGGTTAATGATAATCCAGAATCTCAATTGCTGTTACAAATGCAAGGTATGATAGCAGAATATGAACGAGCGAAAATTATGGAACGAAGTCGTCGTGGAAAGATTTATGCGGCTAATAAAGGTTGTGTAAGCGTAATGGGAGGAGCTCCTTATGGTTATCGTTATATAGATAAATATATTGGAGGAGGACAAGCTTTATTTGAAATAAACGAAGAAGAAGCTGATGTTGTTCGGAAAGTATTTTTGTGGGTGGGAAGAGAAAGGGCAAGAAGTATGTCGTCGGCTAAATACTATGTCAATTATAACACGAACAGGGAAAAAGTGCTGGGATAGAAGTGTAATTTGGGGTATGTTAAAAAACCCTGCTTACAAAGGACAAGCAGCTTTTGGTAAAACAAAAGTAGGTACAACATATAAGACCACAAAAACATTCTTGTGAACAACCGAAAGATAATTACTCTACTTATTCTGTTGAAAAAGCAAATTGGATTTATGTTGAAGTGCCAAATATAGTGGACGAGGATGTATTTGATATAGTTCAAGAACAACTAGCTGAAAATAGAAAAATAGCCAGGACAAGAGAAAGAGGAGCAAAGCATTTACTACAAGGTTTAATTGTATGTAAGCGTTGTTGTTATGCATATTACGGAAGTCCTGTAAGAACCTGTTTAAAATCTCGGAGAGATGAGGTAAAATAGGCATAGATTTAAGAAAGAGGTGTATCTATGCGTAAAAATTATCCAAGTGATATAAGTCGAGAGCAATTTGAAAAAATCAGACCAATACTAGAGAGTAGCAGGAAGAAAACAAGAGCAAGAAAACTTGATTTATATGAAGTATTTTGTGCAGTCTTATACGTACTGAAAAGTTGTTGCCAGTGGAGAATGTTGCCAAAAGATTTTCCAAGGTGGGAGAGCGTATATTACTATTTTCAAATGTGGAATAAAAAGAATGGAGAAGAACCAAGTTTGTTGGAATTAGTTTTAAAAAAAATTGGTTGGAGAGATTCGTATCAACAATGGTAGGAAAGAGAAAACCAGTTTCTGTATAATTGATGCTCAAAGTGTTAAAAACACAGATACTGCTGAGAAAAAGGGCTATGATGCAGGTAAAAAGATTTCAGGGCCATATCGCAGTTGATACTCAAGGTCTACCACATGCAATTTATGTAACAACTGCAGAAGCAACTGATCGTAGTAGCGCTGTGAGAATGGTCGAAAATGCTAAAGAAAACCTCTCTGAAGTTAAAAATATATTGGTTGATGCTGGCTACACAGGAGAAAATTTTGCAACTCAAATAAAAACTACTATTGGTGCAACCGTTGAAGTAATAAAACGAACATACCTTTGTTGTATTGCCAAAGAGGTGGGTCGTTGAACGCTCTTTTGCTTGGTTGGAAAAGTGTAGGCGGTTGTGGAAAAATTGCGAACGTAAACTCAACACCAGTTTGCAAATGATTGTCCTTTCCTTCATTTCTCTCCTATTACGAAGATTTTAAACAGGTTCTAAGAACCTGTTCATAATCTCAAAAAAGTGATAAACTATGAGATGATGTATATGAATAAGGATATATGAGAAATTTATACCCAAGTGACATAAGTCGAGAACAATTTGAAAAAATCAGATCAATTCTGGAGAGTAGTAGGAAGAAAACAAAACCAAGAAAACTTGATTTGTATGATGTATTTTGTGCAGTGCTGTACGTCCTAAAAAGTGCCTGTCAGTGGAGAATGCTGCCAAAAGATTTTCCAAAATGGCGAAGTTGTTACGAATATTTTAAAAAATGGAGTGAAAAACCAAGCGAAGATACAGAAAGTACTTTGGAGCGTGTATTAAAAAAAATTAGTTGGAGAGACACGTATCAGCAATGGTCGGAAAGAAAGAACTAGTTTTTGTATAATTGATGCTCAGAGCGTAAAAAATGCAGATACTGCTGAAAATAAGGGCTACGATGCAGGTAAAAAAATTTCAGGAATAAAGCTCCATATTGCAGTAGATACACAAGGTTTACCACACGCGATTTATGTAACAACGGCAGAAGCAACCGACCGCAGCAGTGCCATGAAAATGGTCGAAAATGCTAAAGAAAAACTCTCTGAAGTTAAAAATATACTTGTTGATGCAGGCTACACTGGAGAAAATTTTGCAACACAAATAAAAGCAACTATTGGTTCGACGGTCGAAGTAATAAAGCGAAGTGAATTACACACCTTTGTTGTACTGCCAAAGAGATGGGTTGTTGAGCGCTCTTTTGCTTGGTTGGAAAAATGTAGGCGTTTGTGGAAAAATTGCGAGCGGAAACTCAACACTAGCTTACAAATGGTCGTTCTTGCTTTCACTTCTTTACTCCTTAAAAGATTATGAACAGGTTCTAAGAAATAAACGAGGAGAAAAAGTTGATCATTATGCATATTATCGTTGTATTGGTAGAGATTCTTACCGTTTTGGTGGTAACAAAATTTGTGATAATAAACACATTCGTACAGATGCATTAGAAACAGCTGTGTGGGAAGAAGTTAAGCATTTATTAAAAAATCCAAATAGAATTTTAGAAGAATACAAACGTAGACTTTCAGAGTTTAAAAAATCATCGTGGGATCAAAAAAGCGATTTACTAGAGAAACAAGAAAATAAATTAAAACGTGGTATTGCTAGACTTATTGATAGTTATGCTCAATAATCAAGAAGAATTTGAACCACGAATTAAAGCCATGAAACAGAGCTTAAAAGCAATTGAAGAGGAGAAAAAAAGGATATTCGATCAAAAGAAGTTAAAACAGGAACTAACTCTGATTGTAACCAATTTAGAAGACTTTTCTTCCAATATTACATCAAACCTTGATAACGCAGACTGGCTAATTAAACGTGATATTATTAGAACATTAGTTAAGAGAATTGACATTGAGGATGTAAACGTGGTGTTCCGCATAAAAGAGCTGCCAAACTCTTCTGGACATAATGGAGAAGAAAAGCAAAATTTGCAACATTGTTGGCGGAGCACTGGAATTTTTGTTTCAGCATTAGCCATGCATCTGAACAGACAATGGCGTCAACTTAAGGAAAAATATCAGCGATAGTGTATAAAATTTCTCTCTAAAACTTTTACCATTAAATTATCCAGAAGCCGCAGGAAACAGCACTTTTGTTTCTATTTTATTTCAACAAAGAAGTTTAAAATGTGTCCTTTTTAGGTGAAGCATGCAAAAAGGAAAAAATTTTATTCTACAAATTAAAAATATAATATACTCGAAAGCTTTTCAGAGAATCCATTGTGTTGAGTTTCACGCGAACAAGCTTTTACGACAGTATTTTCTATGATTTTAAAGTTAGTTAAAAAAAGTTTGGGAATAGAATGTGAACTTATGGAGCCATTGACATGTACCCTCAAAGCAAGCTTTTTCTAAAGCAAGGTATAAATACAGGTTTTAAAGAATTTAAGCATCCAAACAGCCTATCAAGATGAATCTGAGCTGGAGAGGCTATAGACTTATTGCAGCAGATGGTTCTGGTATGAGATTACCCAGCTCTGAGGAAATTGTATCCGAGTTTGAACCAAATGGAACAACAGGCACCGCTGGCAATTTGTTTGTTGATTTATGTACTTCACTGATTTGCAGTGCTCGCCTTGCGGCTTGGGAACAAACGTTGGCGGAAGAGCAATTACCCGAAGTTATCACTCAAATGCGTTCATTAAATCAAAAGAAATTATTATTTATCTATGATCGTCTTCAGATTCAGCAGCATGATGATTTGGAAGTAGATTTTATTTTTCGCTTGCAAAAAAGAAATTATAGCAAGCTATGGGAACGCTGGCGAATCAGATTTTGATTTTATATTAGAAAATGAAAAGCTAAAAAATAAAATGAAAGGACAGAAAGTAAGAGCTGACATTAGCCAACGGAGAAACAGAGTTTTTGACCGAGACTTTGGAGCAAAGCTTATGTATTAAGGTGGCACATAGAGGAAACGACTCAAAGTAGGAGCAGAGTTAGAAAATTTTTCTGGAGAGGCTGTATTACAAGAATTTTGGGCAAACTTGGTCATGTGCAATATATTATCGCTTCATATGTGTGATGCACAAGGGCCTTGGAACCCAGATCAAATTGCCGAGTACCGTTTAAATTTTTCAGTTTTATTTGGTGTGATGAGACAGAAACTTTATCAAGTGCTCGTTGCGCCAAAAGATTTTCAAGCCCTTTTTAACCCCAGTTATGGATTAACCAACGAAGTAAAGCTGAGAAATACAGGGCTTTTTCGATTGCATTGAATAAGAAATGAGGGTAGAAAAAATATGTACCAAGAAATTTACTGTGGATCTATGCCGAGTGTGCTCAAGTTCAAATTTGTTTTTTAGGCAGCCAAAAACCGTTTCAACAATCGATCTTTTCCCTAGTAAAATCTTCTCTTTCAGCGAAATCAGTGCATTTTTCATACCTTTTTTCACTTTAGTGACGAGTTTTAGACCTCTATCGAATAGTTTCTCAAAGAGCTCTTTCTTTATATAGCCCTTATCTCCAAACAAAAGTCCAGTTAGTTTTTTGGTTAGAGTTGGTACAGGTTTTCTGTCATCGACGTTACCTCTGGTTAGCGTAACACCTTGAATTTCACCTATTTCATTGATTACTACATGTAATTTAAAACCAAAAAACCAGCCGTAAGTATTCTTTCCTAACTCTGCTAATCCTTTGAAAACCTTATTTCTTGAGATTCTTTTTCGATGGCATACTGCTATTGAAGTAGAATCTATGTAGGAAATCCCGGTCATTTTTGCTTGTTCACAAAACCATTGCAAAAGTAATGCTAAATACCACAAAACTCGCGGCTTTAAGGCAATAAATCTGTGATATGAAGGCAGCTTTGAAAACTCTGATCTATAGAATAACTGAAGATAACAAAGATAAAAAGCCTTGAAGTTTTTACATGGTGATTTATGGTATAATAGGATTATGGTTAGAATTTCTGAGTGCGCTATTTCTGGTACTCTGGTTGGTTTTTTGCCGTTTGATAAGAACCTATTTGCAAAATTATCATCTACCGCACGACAAAAATCCTCGACGCAACAGTACAGTTCTGTAATATCTTTCTTCATGGGTAACCTCTTATTATTACTAAAATACTCGAGTTTACCCTGTTTCCCTCTTCTTAGTTATACTTTTATCTATTTTCTAATCCATAACTGAGGTTTTTTAAGTATACGCGCCAAAGTTAAGATCCGACCGGGAAGATTGTATAGCCGCAATAAAGTAGATAAGCCCAAACGCCATCATGTCTTTAGGAGAGTTTGCTAATGTATGCTCTTAAGTTGACGCCATTGTCTGAACAGATACAATTCTGCAATCATTTATCTTAATATCAAGTTTCTTTTGATGCTTGTGAATAGCTGCAAATTTCTTCCTATTTGTTGCAAATATCCTTTTATAAACCCTACCGTTTGTCTTAAACCAATTCTAAAAAGATTGACGATTATATGCACCAAAATTACGACTTTATCACTGTAAATATAGTTGCCGCCTTGCATTTTTGGACTATTTTCATACCAATTTTCGATAGCTTCATCGATGTAACGAAAAATATTTCCTCTTTCCTGGAGAAATTTGTTATATTCGTTTTGGTTACTGACTCTCATTTTTTGTGGCATATTTTTTCTTCAAAGGTTAAATGGCTATTTTATAATGAATTTTGTCAGTAGCTACCAGATTTTTTCGGTTGCTATGCAACAAAGCCCACTGGGATCCAGGAAAGTTTGCTTGTAAGCAAGCAAACTAGCACAGAAAAACGTTTTCAATGAGATTATATGGAAAACTGGATCCCAGACTGGGATGACACCCTAGTAGAAATCGTTTTTGTAATTGCAACATTCGTGCAATCTTTAGCCATAAATATTTAAGCAAATAAAAAAAAGGCAAAAGAAGCCCTGGTCATTGTCTATTTTCTGTATTGGCGTTTTTTTAAGTCTTAAACGCTGCAATTTAGCTGCTTTTAAATGCAACTAACCTTAGCTATAAATGTTTAAGAAATTTACTAGGCAGAAAAAAAAGGCAAAGAATCCCCAGGGTAGCCAGTATTCAAATTCTCCCTTGTTCTATTTGACGTCTTTTGATGTCTTGAACGCTTTATAAGCGCGTTTCTGCTTGTATAGGTAGAAACCTAAAAGTTTTATAAAGACATGAGGTGCACATAGTGCAAAAAATTAAGCATGATTTACGCCAAATACAAAGTTCCCTTTGTCGTTTTAATCTGCAGATTGCGAAGATAAATAAATAGCTTCAGTTTCATGATAGGGGGGCTGGCGAGGCTTGTCAAGTAGTTTTAGTCCTGTTTTTACCCTTGAGCAGAGACAAAAGCACAATTATTACGAACAACATTCCGCCAATAACTGATATAGCTCCGCCCGTAATAAAGCAGATACGCGCTAATATTGATGAAATGCTTGGCAAATCTGCAACTTTTCTTAAGGCACCATATCCACCAAGCCAAACAAGGCCAGTAATATGGAGAAAATGTCCCACACTGTAGGCATAAATCTGCAATCTTACCACAAAGCTTTTTATTTCTTTACAGCCCAGTTTTGGTAATATCCAGTAGACAAAATTCATAAAAGCTATAGTGATACCAACTACAGAACCATGATAATGAGCGGGAATCGTGACATTACCTTCAATAGTCAGCACTCCAAGCATACCTCCATAAATGAACAATACAAACGAATGGAGTAGATAATTGCCCTTATCACTGAGCAGAGTTTTTATGTTGCGATACGCTAGTATTATTAGGAAACACGGCAAAACTGCTCCCGCAATTCTCATATGCCAAGTAAAGAACTGTATTAACTCAACACTGTCAACTGAATAGAAAAAGTACACAAATGGCGCGCCTACAGCCAAAATTGTGTTTATAAATAGTGGTAAAATGGTAATTTTATTTAGACTAATATCACTAGCATTCAGTATTATCAAATAAACTAAAAACATTGCTTGAGCAAAAGCAAATTGCAGCAAATGTCCGCCTCCCCAGAAGAGATATTCGTAAAATAAATTCTTATCCGAGTGATATATATCTGCCGGCATATTATTGTATGCTAAAACAAAGCAAAGAAATGACGATACAAGTATAATAACCAGTCCAATTTGTCCCATGCAGAGGTATGAGGCTTGCTTATTTGACATATATGCAAGAACTGCATTTATTAATATGCTGGCAATAAATAAACTGAGTCCAAGTAAAAATAATTTGTTTTGTAACACGGGAATATAGTTACTTTTGATAACTTCAGTGTTTGGAACAAATGCGGATATAAACATGAGCAGCATCGAAAGGGTTGATAGAACCCATGAAAAGTTAAACCAACTATTGGTATTTTGTAGGTTTATGATAAAGAGCAGAGATATTATAGAGCACATCCACACCAAAATTGACAAGTTCACGTGTATCACCAGCGCATTATCAAAGATATATTGTGCAGAAGGAACAAGAGAGGAGATAAAAGGCAATCGTAAAAAAATAACAATTATTGACAACAATCCAGAGCAAGCAAGGGCACATACTGCTAAGAATATCCACTGTTTGCAAAGTGTAGCGTTATTTTGTATGTTGAGCATTTACTTTTAGGTACTATAGCATAAGACAGTATACATTTTTCAAATTAATATGAGTAGTTCAAATGAATCATCAGCTACCTAAAACTTTATATTCTTTCATCTGGCATTTTTTGAAGCCATACAAATTATCGGTCTCGATTTTTGTTTCCCTTGCAATCTTTGCAGGGTTTTGGGGACCTTTTAACAATATGCTGATTAAGAACATCATCAACCTTCTACCACATGTGCAGAATGGAGATATTTCAATTTTAATATTACCATCAAGCCTGATTGTCGTGAATTTTATCGTATTTGATAATTTCACTTGGAGAGGAATTGGTTATATACGCTGTAGATTTATTCCTGTTGTTATTAATAGTGTCATTGGAAAAGTGATGGATCATGTACTCGGAAAATCTAATCAATTTTATCAGGATAATTTATCAGGGAAAATTTCAAGACAAATTACTAATCTAGCAGATGGAATTGAAATTCTGATAAGCAGAGTTGCACCGAATTTCTTAAGAGGAGCTTCATTGTTGTTGGCTGCTTTCGTAGCTGCTTACTCTGTAAATTCTGTATTTTATTTCATATTGGTTGTCTGGTTCATATTCTTTGCAAGTGCAAGCATTATGATGTCACGAAAGCTTATTTCGCTGTCTGATGTTCAAGCTAAAGAAGAATCGATAGTGATAGGTGAGCTGGTTGATTCTCTATCTAATCAAAGTAATGTCAGAAATTTTTCTAGAAAGTCTTATGAAAATTCAAGAATGATTCCATTCTTGTGTAATCAGCAAAAAGCGTATACAGCAACCCATTTTTACTCATTTATCATGCACTCCATACAAGGAGGATTAATAGCCATTATGATGGCTTCTTCTGCTTGTTTTCTAATTTATCTTTACAGCAAAAACTTAGTGTCTATAGGTGATTTTGCTTTAATATTAGGTTTATTGATGGAAACAGGAAATATGATGTGGGTTACCATGTCAGAAGTCAATGAGTTCAATAAAGCAGTTGGTCGGTGTAAGCAAAGCTTGAGTTCATTGATGATACCGCTAGAAATTCTAGATAAGTCCAACGCCGCTGCCCTCAAATGTGATCGTGGCCAAATTACCTTCAATAACGTTAAATTCCATTACAATGGTACAGAACCTCTTTTCCAGAATAAATCTATCAAAATTAAAGCTGGGCAAAAAGTAGGGTTAGTTGGCTATTCAGGTGGAGGAAAATCTACTTTCGTGAACCTGATTCTTAGGCTTTATGACGTACAATCTGGAAAAATTTTAATTGACGGACAAGATATTTGTAATGTTACGCAGGATTCTTTGCGTGCAAAAATCGCAATGATCCCACAAGATCCATCGCTTTTTCATAGGACTTTGATGGAGAATATTCGCTATGGAAAAACAGATGCTAGCGATGATGAAGTAATTGAAGCGGCAAAAAAAGCACATGCTCATGAGTTTATTTTGAAATTATCACAAGGTTATGATTCACTTGTTGGTGAAAGAGGTGTAAAGCTTTCAGGAGGGCAGAGGCAACGCATTGCAATTGCAAGGGCTATTTTAAAAAATGCTCCTATATTAATTCTGGATGAAGCAACTTCACAACTTGATTCTGTGACTGAAAGTAATATTCAAGAATCTCTATGGGAGTTGATGCAAGATAAAACTACAATAGTAATAGCCCACCGCCTATCTACGCTTTTGCATATGGATCGCATTTTAGTGTTTGATCAAGGCAAGATTGTAGAAGATGGCATGCATCAGGAACTTCTTGATAAAAACGGAATGTATAAGACTCTGTGGGATGTACAAGTTGGTGGATTTTTGCCAGAGAAAAAGGAAAGTGAGTAGAAAGTGTGATATTTTACTTCAAAAACGTCTTAACTTTCTCCCTACTTTTTTGAGGTTAGGTCAGTTCTTGAAGGTACATTATAACAGTCATGTATTCCTATTTCCTTTAGAAAATCGGTGTCGTGAGAAATAACAATCATTGCACCTGGATAGTGTTTAATAACGTTGATAATATGGCTTTTTGTTTCCAAATCAAGATTGTTAGTAATTTCATCTAAGATTAGAAGTCTTGGTGTAATGGCTGCAATCTGCGCAAGGGTAAGTCTTGCTTTTTCACCTCCTGAAAGTTGACCTATGTAGCTATTTACTTCTTCATTTTTTCGAAATAAGAAATCGTTTAAATGACACCTTACTTCTGAATGAGACCAACTGGAAACGAGGGAAGATATTGATTCAAGTATAGTTTTATCCGTATCAAGCGTACTATAATGCTGGTCTAAATATCCAATATCAGCTCTCTTGGGCACATGCCAATCGCCTGTTTTTTTCACATTAACATCATCTAAGATAGCTTTAACCATAGTGGACTTGCCGCTACCATTCTCACCAAGTATGGCTATACGTTTCCTGGAGTTAAGAGACAAATTAACGCCACGAAGAAGTGGATTATCTACTGTATAACCAACTGAAGCATCATTAATTGAAACAATGGTGTAATCCCCTATATCGGAAGAGTTAAGAGAAAATTTAGGTAAAATGATTTCCGGTAAGACAAGATTTGAGAGCTGTTCTGTAAGTTTCTGTTTCTTATGATCAATAGCTGATTTTTTGTTTCCTGATGTTACTTCTGCACGCAATGCCTTAGCTTTACTAACAACAGAAGGCCATTTTCGCTGTTGAATACTTTTTTTACCTTTGGCTTTGCTTTTTGCAGCGCGATCTTGTTCTCTCATCAATTCTTGGTGTGTATCTTTTTTCTGGCGTTCAAGCAGGGATAGCTTACATTCAATAGAAGATCGTGCTTTACGTGTTTCACGCATATAATCATCATACCATTATCAATGTGCCACAGTGTATCAACGCAATTTCTGAGCAATTCTGTATCATGCGAAACAATTATCAATGTTCCAAGATAGTTGGAAAGCATACGCATAAGGCCCTTGCGGTTTCTAATATCCAAATGATTAGTTGGCTCATCCAACAGCAATACATTAGGATCAAGACCCAAGGCATGAGTCATAGCTTGATTAAGTCGTTGTCCACCACTTAAGTTACAGAACTCATCAATAATCTGCGGCACGTAACCAAACACCACATCTTCTGGTACCTTAATATATCCACTTGTAGCCTTAGAAGTATCGAGCAAAATCTTGAGCAAAGTAGATTTTCCACTTCCATTACGGCCAATAATAGCAATGCGACTACCACTATCTATTTGAATATTAAAATCCTGAAAGCAGGTTTTATGGGAAAATGACAACTCAAGGTTTGTGATTTGGATTGGTTTATGTATAATCATCAAGTATTTCTACTAGGCACACTATATAAAATTTCACCTGAATATTGCACATATTTTCATATTAGTCAAAGTTATGACCTGAGCGAGAGCCCATCGTCTATCCACATTTTTGCACATGGATCGTATTTTGGTTCTTGACCAAGGTAAAATTGTAGAAGACGGCACACACCAAGAACTGCTCGATAAAAATGGAATGTATAAAACCCTATGGGACGCACAAGTTGGTGGATTTTTGCCAGATAAAAAGGAAGGTGGTGAAGATTTACGATAGACTAATTTTCACTGTATACTTATTACGATCACATGAAAATCTTGAGTAAACAGAATGACTAAACTTTCAACCTACCTTAAGTCTATTTTTTTAAAATACAAAATATATCTTTGCTCATTGTGTCTAATAGCAATTACTGCATCTGTGTCTAAAACAATTAAAAGTTATAATATAAAAGAAATCATCGATTCAATCCAATTAAACACCAATGTTACAACATTATTAATGCTGTTTGTTTTTTACACACTTATGCATCATGGAATGTTTTTTATCACTCGGCTATTAGATATAAAGTATAAACCTATAATACTAGCTGAAACTATAACTAACATGTATACAAAAACACTTGGGCATTCATTACATTGGTTTGATTCTCATTTATCAGGTGAAATCTCAAGTAAGATTACAGATTTTCAAAATAGTTTAACCACTTTAATAGGCTCCTGTTTTCAGGCTTTGAACAATGTAGCAACCGTTGTTATAAGTATATTATTTCTTTTTAGCATTAATGTAACATCGGCAACTGTAATACTTGCATTTGTAACAATTTACACACCAGTTATAGCTTTTTTATTAAAAAAGCAAATGGAACTTCAGGAGCAATATGTTGCGGCAAGACAAGAAACTCTGGGGATTATAAATGATTCTATAGCAAACATATTCGGCATAAAAATTATTGGTAATGTGTGGACGGAGTTTAAGCTAAAGATAACTCCGGCATTGTTACGCTGGCAAGATTCAGAGAAAAGAGTCCGTAAATTTGATGCTTATTGGGTAGATAATGCCGATACAATCATGGTGACTATTATGTGTGCTGTGCAAATTTATTTACTGGCTTATTTATATCAGAGCGGACAAATTACCGCAGGTGGTTTTGCTTTTATTTCAATGATTACGCTTAATGTACATGAAGAACTGGATGATTTTTTAAAAAATCTGTTATTTAGTATAAACCCAGGAATCGCATCAATGAAAGCGTCATTTTCATTTATTAATCGTGATTATGACATCGAGGATATGCCAAATGCAGGGCTTCTTACAAATGTGCGTGGCGAAATTAAATTTGAGAACATATGCTTTGCATACAGTGGAAGTAAAACTGATGTGCTACATAATTTCAATTTACATATTCAATCCGGTCAGAGAATCGGCATTGTAGGCATTTCTGGTGCAGGAAAAACAACTATCATTAAGTGTTTGCTCCGGTATTTTGATGTGCAGAGTGGACAAATCCTTATCGATGACCAAAATATCACCAATGCTACACAAGAATCTTTGCGGGCAAATATATCAGTAATTCCGCAAGATATTACTATGTTTCATAGAACTATCTTGGAAAATTTACAGCTTGCTAAACATGATGCAAGTTTTGATGAAGTTGTTGAAGCATGCAAAAAAGCAAAAATCCACAAAGATATTATGCAAATGACCAACGGGTATCATTCTATTGTAGGCGAGAGGGGTGTTAAAGTAAGTGGTGGACAAAGGCAACATATTGCAATTGCAAGAGCTATTTTAAAAAATGCTCCTATATTAATTCTGGATGAAGCAACTTCTGCACTTGATACTCCAACAGAACAGTTAATACAAGAATCACTCAACGAAGTACTTGAAACAAGCAATGCTACAAACCCCAGTTATGGATTAACCAACGAAGTAAAGCTGAGAAATACAGGGCTTTTTCGATTGCATTGAATAAGAAATGAGGGTAGAAAAAATATGTACCAAGAAATTTACTGTGGATCTATGCCGAGTGTGCTCAAGTTCAAATTTGTTTTTTAGGCAGCCAAAAACCGTTTCAACAATCGATCTTTTCCCTAGTAAAATCTTCTCTTTCAGCGAAATCAGTGCATTTTTCATACCTTTTTTCACTTTAGTGACGAGTTTTAGACCTCTATCGAATAGTTTCTCAAAGAGCTCTTTCTTTATATAGCCCTTATCTCCAAACAAAAGTCCAGTTAGTTTTTTGGTTAGAGTTGGTACAGGTTTTCTGTCATCGACGTTACCTCTGGTTAGCGTAACACCTTGAATTTCACCTATTTCATTGATTACTACATGTAATTTAAAACCAAAAAACCAGCCGTAAGTATTCTTTCCTAACTCTGCTAATCCTTTGAAAACCTTATTTCTTGAGATTCTTTTTCGATGGCATACTGCTATTGAAGTAGAATCTATGTAGGAAATCCCGGTCATTTTTGCTTGTTCACAAAACCATTGCAAAAGTAATGCTAAATACCACAAAACTCGCGGCTTTAAGGCAATAAATCTGTGATATGAAGGCAGCTTTGAAAACTCTGATCTATAGAATAACTGAAGATAACAAAGATAAAAAGCCTTGAAGTTTTTACATGGTGATTTATGGTATAATAGGATTATGGTTAGAATTTCTGAGTGCGCTATTTCTGGTACTCTGGTTGGTTTTTTGCCGTTTGATAAGAACCTATTTGCAAAATTATCATCTACCGCACGACAAAAATCCTCGACGCAACAGTACAGTTCTGTAATATCTTTCTTCATGGGTAACCTCTTATTATTACTAAAATACTCGAGTTTACCCTGTTTCCCTCTTCTTAGTTATACTTTTATCTATTTTCTAATCCATAACTGAGGTTACAACTATCGTTATTGCCCATCGTTTATCTACACTTTTGCATATGGATCGCATTTTAGTGTTTGATCAAGGCAAGATTGTAGAAGATGGCATGCATCAGGAACTTCTTGATAAAAACGGAATGTATAAGACTCTGTGGGATGTACAAGTTGGTGGATTTTTGCCGGATAAAAAGGAAAATGAGGAAATGGAATGTTCAAAAGCTACCTAAAACTTTATATTCCGGGCTGTTGAAAAAGTATAGATATAGCTTAATCCACAAAGGTAGAGACATTTTTAAGGATAAAGTAAACGGCATTAGCAAACATGCGAGATATTTTTCGAATGTTGTGCTTAATTTTAAACCAATAGTGCTCAATAGGGTTGAGATCTCACTTTTACTCACAATTTTGAGAGGTCATTATGTGAAGCATAACTATGCTCTCCTTAAGGTTTTCATAGCCCCGCCATAGAGTCATAGACCCTGGTACTTTTTCTATTCATAAATCCACCCAATTTTCCTAACCAAATAATAGCTGTATCCATTCAGGATAGCGGCAAGACCATAGAGTAAAAGTGAGTTTACAACAAATGGTGTCATCCCAGTGCTTCTTTTTTTGTCATCCCAGTCTGGGATGGCTTTGTTGCATAGCAACTGAAAAAATCTGGTAGCTACTGACAAAATTCATTATAAAATAGCCATTTAACCTTTGAAGAAAAAATATGCCACAAAAAATGAGAGTCAGTAACCAAAACGAATATAACAAATTTCTAGAAAAAAGAGGAAATATTTTTCATTATATCAACGAAGCCATAGAAAATTGGTATGAAATTGGGCCAAAAATGCAGGGCGGCAAATATATTTACAGTGATAAAGTCGTAATTTTGGTGCATATAATCGTCAATCTTTTTAGAATTGGTTTAAGACAAACGGTAGGGTTTATAAAAGGATATTTGCAACAAATAGGAAGAAATTTGCAGCTATTCACAAGCATCAAAAGAAACTTAATATTAAGATAAATGATTGCAGAAAATAATATGGAAGATATCGAAATTGCTATAGACAGTACAGATATACAACAATACTCCTGAAGGAAAATAGCAAAGATAGAAAGTATTGCAGCTATAGAAAATTGCATGTAATGTTGAATATATAGCTGTAAAATACAGTAACGGTCTGATCACTATGGAGCTTGTGATTTGCTAAAAGAAGTTCATGCCATAAAAGCACTATATGCAGATAGAGCATATGATAGGCACAAGTTTTATAAGTTGTGTAACGAATATGATATAAAGGCAAAAATTCCACCAATAAACAATGCGGCAGAACATCCAGAAATAGATTATATGTCTGACAGAAATGCTGCTATTAGATTAATAAAATTATACGGTGAAGATGGCGTGAAAGAATGGAAAAAGAAAGTAAATTATGGGAAAAGATCTTATGTAGAAGGTTTTTTCTCGCGACTGAAACAAACATTCTGGTTTAGTTTTCGGAACAAATCTGAGGTTAATCGTGAGAAGGAACTGCGACTCAAGTGTTATTTGCTCAATAAATTCACTGACATTGGTATGCGAAATGGCTACATGAATTTATCGTAAATTACTACCAGTATAAGGTGCGATGCAACAAAGCCATGCCAGTGTCAGCTACTTGCATGACACCCATTTGTTCCTATAGTTGTCTTTTCTCGTCTACCTTATTTTGCCACTCTGCTGAACAGATACCTCTAATTTTATGTACAGAAAGCTTCAAGCTTTATTGAGATTTTGCTTATGGTAAATTACGCACATAATCAACCAAGTTAAGGAAAGTGCAAACCAAGTGACTGCATATTCCAAATGCTTCATTGGCTGTATAGTTAATTTACTGCCAAAATCGTCCTGCCACAATACACACTTCTCTAGCTCAATACCTAATTCATTGGAGATTTCTTCTGTGTTAAAAGTAAACCACGTATTCGAAGCAGTATCATTCTTGATAAACCAATTTTTGCTTTTACTGCTATCGCAATATAAAACTCCACCTGCAGCTACTTTTTCAATTTTTGCTCTTTCCTCTTTTTTTTCTTTAACTATTCCTTTGTTCACTAGCATATAATTTCCAGTAGTAAGTAGCATAGGAGATAACACATGATAGCCACGTTGTCCTGCAAAAACGTATAGTTCTATATCACTTAGAATCCCATCAATCTTGACATGTCTGTAGTTAAATTTCGCAAGATCATCATTGAGCAACAGATGAACAACAGGAAGATTCATATTTTTGATAATATTATTCTTCCAGTTCAATCTGAATATTTGCCATAATCCTAAAAAAAAAAGAAGTGAGCAAGGTATAATTAAAATAAATACTGTTTTTTTTAACACTCTATATTTGTGTTCTTAAATAGTTTTCAACACCCATTAGTTCAATAAGGTCAATCTGTTTCTCAATCCAATTGAAATGCTCTTCTTCATTCTTTAACATCTCTTCTAATAACATTACACTAACAAAATCTTTTTCTTTCTCAGCGATAGAAATCGTTTCTTTGATATCCGTAATACCTTTTCCCTCTAATTTTAAATTAGCCTCTAAGATTTTCTGTATTGTGTCTTTTGTGAACTTTCCATCATGCTTTGATATTTCGTTTGTATCCTGAAAATTTGGGATTCCTTTAAATAACAAAATTCTTTCTGCCAACTTGTTTGCATGTTCAAGTTCCTCGTTAAGCTCATTTTTTACCTTTTCTGCAAGTCTATTAATTCCATTGTTTTTGAGAATCGCAAAATGCAAAAGATACTGACGTACAGAAGTCAGCTCATTGGTCAATAATTTGTTCAAACGTTTTACTATCTCTCCATTCATAATCTTTCCTTAGTTCAATTCATCAGCATAATTTATATGATAACAATGATTATAGCAACTCATTTAATAGTTCCTTTGATAACAACCGTATTGAATGAATACGCGCTAAAGTTAACAGCGATAAAGTGCTAAACGCCATCATGTCTTTAGGAGAGTTTGCTAATGGAGGCTCTTAAGTTGACGTCATTGGCTGAACAGATACAAAGTTTAGCTTTTAGCCTATGATCCCTTTAAATGACAGTTTCACTACAAAACTTAACTTTTTTCTATGCAGTTAGCTAAATCAAGAAAGGTGAATCTATCTCTTGTTGCAAACGCAAGATTGACCACTTTACAATATTGTTCTTTATTCCAACTGAGGTGCTCTGGTAAGTGTGGAATTGATAGATCTTCAAATATTTTTTGCAGGTGTTTTGCAGGTAGTAAATTTTGCTTAATTAAACTGGAAATATTATGCCATTCTTTACAAATAATCTCTTGGATTTTTTGCTGCATAATTTGCTTCTGTTCAAAAGTTCTTACAAATTCAATATTATCAAAGCACTGAGTTATATGTTTTACATCTAAAGTGGTCGGTTTGATAATCGGGTTTTGTATTGATAATATCTTTTCCTGCAAATTAGCCATGGTAATCGTCGTAACAGCAATTTTTTCGCCATGTAGTGAGGAATGGTCTCTTGTTACCATCTCCATTGCGTGAGCTATCATATGCTCTCCTTGGCTTGCAGAATAGCTGCCTTTTGATATTACCATTCCAAGTCCTGAAATTAGTAGAACTTCCATAAGTAATAGGACCACTTTTCTACTTCTTTTAGTAAGCGCCGTATACTCTCTTAGCAAAATTTGCTCCAAATCGCGAACAAGTGTAAAAGGTAATTCATTGTATTTTGTGCCAAGCAACAAATGAGATAGTAGCCAGTCAGCCTGAACTGTTGAACGACAAATGAAATCTGCAAATCCGCTTAATGTGAGGCGCAGTGGTGCATTGGCAAGTATGTCTATATCTATATATATCGCTCTTGGAAGATGTGCTTCGAACGATTTTTTATATCCATTCACTAATATTGAAGCATTTGCAGATGTATATCCATTCATGGAAGCGGCTGTTGGGAACGATATATAATCTTTTTTCTCGAGGTAGCTTGCATATTTGCAGATATCGTTAACAGTTCCAGTCCGCTACCAAATGCAACTATTAAATCACTGTCTTTTGCTTTGTTTCTAACTAGATTTACGGTTTCAAGAGAGGCAAGTGTCATTTTTCTACTTGGTGTCATCCAAGTAGCTGACACTGGAATCCAGGAAAACAACTTATGGATTCCAGTGTTACGCGCTGGAATGACAGGTGGGGCTGGAATAATTAAATGAGAAATTTTATTAAATACGTTTTTATTTAAAAGTTTTGCTGTATTTTCATCTGCAACTAGAAAGATGTCATTTCCGTGTCGTGTGCATATTTCATAGATATCATCAGCAAGGTGGTAATCTGTTATTACTTCCCTTAAAAAAGTTTGTTCGGTTTGATGTAATATTTGTTTTAAATAGTGCATAGAGTGTTTACAATATAGCAATATAAGTATTTTAAGATTGACATGAAAATTGACCCTGTAGAGCTAACTAAGAAATTGATCTCTTTTGAGAGTATAACACCAAGGGACAGCGGGGCAATAGAGTATATAGCAACAATCTTCAAGAAGAGTGGCTTTGATTGTGAAATTTTAGAGTTTGGTGATAAAGTTAAAAATCTTTATGCGAAATATATAAATGGAGTACCAAATTTGTGCTTTGCTGGACACGTTGATGTTGTACCACCAGGTCAATTAAAAGATTGGACATTTGGTCCATTTAATCCAGAAGTGAGGGATGGAATGTTATATGGGAGAGGGGCTGCTGATATGAAAAGCGGAATAGCTGCATTTATTGCTACTATGGTAAATTTGATTGCAGAGAAGTTTCAATTTAATGGTTCGATAAGTGCATTGATTACCAGTGCTGAAGAAAGCACGGAAGAATATGGAACAAAGGCAGTTTTGGAATGGATGAAAAGTAAGCAGAAAAAGATAGATTTTTGTGTAGTTGCCGAACCAACCAGTAGTGAGAAATTAGGTGATACCATAAAAATAGGCAGAAGAGGTTCTGTAACATTTGAATTAATTTGCCATGGAAAACAAGGGCACGTTGCCTACCCAGACCTAGCAGATAACCCAATATATAAGGTAATATCGATATTGAGTAAGGTAAAAAATACTACTTTTGATCATGGTAATAAATATTTTCAGCCTTCACATTGCGAAGTTACTACTATCGATGTTGGAAATAATACTAGTAATCTAATACCTGGCTCAGCAACTACACGTTTTAACATTCGATATAACAATGAACAAACACCGGGTGGCTTATATAAGCTGATTGATGAAATGTGCTCCAGTGTAACTAACGATTATAAACTTTCTATGCATAGCAGCAGGGACGTTTTCCTCTCTACTCCCGATAGAAATACTGATATTATGCTTGATGCGATAAATAAAGTTACCAGTATTGATGCTGTGCTGAGCACAAGTGGTGGCACATCTGACGCTGCGTTTATCAAAGATGTTTGTCCAGTGATTGAATTTGGTATAATCAACAAAACCGCACATCAGATAAACGAATGCGTATTAGTAAACGATATACACAAATTAACAGCTATATATAAGGAATTTATAGAAAATTATTTCAATCCCACTAATAAAATATTGAATCAGGTCAACGTGATTAGTAATATATCTAGTGGTCCATTATTAGCTTAGATGTAATTAAATCTCTTGCATAACTGTTGTTTGAGTAACAATTGGTATCATTTCAGCATGTGACGTAAAAACCATGAGAGCTACAAAAACTTCCTTGACAAACTCCTTCAACCCCCTTATCATGAAACTGAAGGTATTCAGTTATCTTCATCTGTGCAGATTAAACAGTAAGAAAACAACGTAGTTGGCGTCTTATTTTTAATTTTTTGCACTATGTGCACCTTATGTCTTCACAGTATTGCTAGCTATATAAGCTGAAACGCGCTGTTTAAGAAAGTATAGTACGCCAATTTGCAGGATTAGAGAGTGAACACTAATTACTACGGGGTTTCTTTTGCCTTTTTTTCTGCTTAGTAAATTTCTTAAACATTTTAGCTAAGGTGAGTTGCACTTAAAAGCAGCTAAATTGCAGTGTTTAAGACTTAAAAAACGCCAAATACTGAAAATAGACAATGACCAGGGCTTCTTTTGCCTTTTTTTTATTTGGTAAATTTCTTAATATCTGTAGCTAACATGAACAAACATTTGAGAGTAACTTCCGCTAGTAGGGTGTCATCCCAATGCCCTCTTCTTGTCATCCGAGTAGCCCCTCTTTTTTGTCATCCCAGTGCGTGACACTGGGATCTAATTTTTTATGCAAAATTATTATATTTATATAATTGCAAATAGATACAATTTGAAATAATTTATACTATGAAGTTACGAAATGAGATCCCAGTGTCACGCACTGGGATGACAGGGGAGGGAGGCATTGTCCTCTTGGATGGAAACCAGTGTCAGCTACTCGGATGACAGGAGAAGGTATTAGGATGACAACGTCATAAAGTAAAATGAGATCCCAGTGGGCTTTGTTGCATCGCACCTTATACTGGTAGTAATTTACGATAAATTCATGTAGCCATTTCGCATACCAATGTCAGTGAATTTATTGAGCAAATAACACTTGAGTCGCAGTTCCTTCTCACGATTAACCTCAGATTTGTTCCGAAAACTAAACCAGAATGTTTGTTTCAGTCGCGAGAAAAAACCTTCTACATAAGATCTTTTCCCATAATTTACTTTCTTTTTCCATTCTTTCACGCCATCTTCACCGTATAATTTTATTAATCTAATAGCAGCATTTCTGTCAGACATATAATCTATTTCTGGATGTTCTGCCGCATTGTTTATTGGTGGAATTTTTGCCTTTATATCATATTCGTTACACAACTTATAAAACTTGTGCCTATCATATGCTCTATCTGCATATAGTGCTTTTATGGCATGAACTTCTTTTAGCAAATCACAAGCTCCATAGTGATCAGACCGTTACTGTATTTTACAGCTATATATTCAACATTACATGCAATTTTCTATAGCTGCAATACTTTCTATCTTTGCTATTTTCCTTCAGGAGTATTGTTGTATATCTGTACTGTCTATAGCAATTTCGATATCTTCCATATTATTTTCTGCAATCATTTATCTTAATATTAAGTTTCTTTTGATGCTTGTGAATAGCTGCAAATTTCTTCCTATTTGTTGCAAATATCCTTTTATAAACCCTACCGTTTGTCTTAAACCAATTCTAAAAAGATTGACGATTATATGCACCAAAATTACGACTTTATCACTGTAAATATAGTTGCCGCCTTGCATTTTTGGACTATTTTCATACCAATTTTCGATAGCTTCATCGATGTAACGAAAAATATTTCCTCTTTCCTGGAGAAATTTGTTATATTCGTTTTGGTTACTGACTCTCATTTTTTGTGGCATATTTTTTCTTCAAAGGTTAAATGGCTATTTTATAATGAATTTTGTCAGTAGCTACCAGATTTTTTCAGTTGCTATGCAACAAAGCCATCCCAGACTGGGATGACAAAAAAAGGAGCGCTGGAATGACACCTCTCTTGGGCTCTTTTAGCCACAAATATTAAGAAATTTACCAAACGAAAAAAAAGGCAAAAGAAGCCCTGGTCATTGTCTATTTTCAGTATCGGCGTTCTTTAAGTCTTAAACACTGCAATTTAGCTGCTTTTAAACGCAACTAACCTTAGCTAAAATATTTAAGAAATTTACTAAGCAGAAAAAAAGGCAAAAGAAATCCCGTGGTAATTAGTGTTCACTCTCTAATCCTGCAAATCGGCGTACTATACTGTCTTAAACAGCGCGTTTCGGCTTGAAAACCCAGAAATGTTGTGAAGACATAAGGTGCACATAGTGCAAAAAATTAAAAATAAGACGCCAACTACGTTGTTTTCTTGCTGTTTAATCTGCACAGATGAAGATAACTGAATACCTTCACCATCATGATAAGGGGGCTGGCGGAGCTTGTCAAGGAAGTTTTTTGTTTCTATTCCCAATGTTATATGGTTATGCAAGAAGTCTAGTGTTATGCGCTGAAATGACACCATCTAAAAATGGTAATTATGATATTGAGATAATTAAATGTAAGGGAATTAAGAGAAATCTTTAATTACAATTAAATAGTGCTTCAGCAAATTCTTTGCTAGTAAACTCCCTTAAGTCTTCTATACTTTCGCCAATTCCTATAGCATGTAACTTTACCTTATAAGCTTCTGCAAGTCCAATTACTACTCCACCTTTAGCGGTGCCATCTAGCTTTGTTACAATTAGCCCGGTAACATTAACCATTTTGCTAAATGCTTCCAATTGGCTATAAGCATTTTGGCCGGTAGTTGCATCAAGAACTAAAATAACATCGTGAGGGGCAGTGTCATCCAATTTCTTTATCGTTCTATATATTTTTGATAACTCCTCCATAAGGTTCACATTATTTTGTAGCCTTCCTGCTGTGTCAATTAGAACAACATCAACGTTATCTTTTATAGCTTGACTTACAGCTCTATATGCCACACTTGCAGAATCGCTACCATACTCTCCAGTAACAATAGAGCAATCAGAACGTTCTGCCCAAATGTTTAATTGTTCACTAGCAGCAGCTCTAAATGTGTCACACGCAACAAGCATAACGGATTTTCCCATTTCTTTATATTTATATGCGAGCTTACCTATAGTTGTGGTTTTACCATTACCGTTTACTCCGCACACCATTATTATATGTGGTTTTTTATTTAAAATTAACGGTTGCACGACAGGGTTTAATATAGCTTCTATTTCGTTCATTAACTGCCGTGTGATAATGTTATGCTCAACTTCCTTGTCAAATTTGATGCTTGTGAGCCTGTCAATAATCAACTTAGAAGTTCTATGACCAATATCCATGCTAATTAGCAATTCTTCTAGCTCATCTAAAAGCGACTGATCTAATTTTTTTTTGCCAGAAAAAATACTCTTCACCCCGTCGCTAAAGCGAGAAGAAGTTTTTAACAGGCCTTTATAAAGGTTACCAAATAAACTCAAGGGAATACTCCTTTTAAAATTACAAACTTAATATAGAGAATGACACGCACTGAGTGTATTTGTAAAGTAAATACACTCATTTTAGTGTTATTTTGTGAGTAAAATTCCCGTGATACTAGTGTATTTTACTTTAGTTTTTCACCTAAATATGTTATAATGTAAGATAATGGTTTATAGGTAATTTTATGAGTTATAATGAGAAAATATTAGATCATTACGAAAATCCAAGGAATGTTGGCTCTCTGGATAAAAATGATCCAAGTGTTGGTACTGGTTTAGTTGGTGCACCATCGTGCGGTGATGTGATGAAATTGCAGATAAAGGTCAATGACAAAGGTGTTATTGAAGATGCAAAATTTAAAACTTTTGGTTGTGGTTCTGCCATTGCTTCAAGTTCTTTGTTAACAGAGATGATTAAAGGAAAAGCTATTGAAGATGTAACACAGATAAAGAATACTCAAATAGTGGAAGAGTTGTCTCTACCTCCAGTGAAGATACACTGTTCGGTGCTTGCTGAAGATGCTATAAAGGCCGCTATTTATGACTATCAAAGCAAACAAAGTAAAGGTGGACATTGAGAACTAAAGCATGAAAGAAGTAGGCGGAGGTGAAACTGTAAAAAAGAATAAAAAACTTATCACTATAACTGCAAATGCAGTAGAAAGGATAAGGTATTTATTGGATCAAAAAAAGCATGCTAACCTTGAGAAATCAGAAGAAGCAATAGGAATAAGAGTGCTAATTAAACAAAAAGGATGTTCTGGTTTAAAATATGATATTGAATATGCGTATGATACTCGTCCTTTAGAGTCGATGATTGAGGAAAACTGCAGTGATGACCAAAAAGTTAAAGTGTTGATCGATCCAAAATCCGTCATGTTTATTCTTGGCTCTGAAATGGATTATGTAGAAGAAAAATTTTCATCGGGTTTTGTTTTCAAAAATCCTAATGAGAAAGGAAAATGTGGTTGTGGAGAGAGTTTTCATGTCTAGCAACTATTTTGCATTGTTTGAAATTGAACCAGCTTTCAATATCAGCTTTGATGAGTTAGAGAAAAAATATATTGAGCTAAGCAAGACTGATATAAATGAAAGACAGTCCAAAAACATGGAAAATATCAACAAAGCTTATCAAGTGCTAAAGTCACCACTAAAACGTGCTGAGCATTTGCTGGATTTTTTTGATGTAAAAAGCCAAAAGGACCACTTAAATTCTAAAATACTGAGTGAGTCAATGGAAATAAGGGAGTACTTGCTAGACTGTGACGACTTACAATTTGCAAGTAGAATGATTGATGAAAAAATAAAAGGTTGCATTAAAAACCTAATTAATGCTTTTGCTGTAAAGAATCTTGATGGAGCTGCTACACAAGTCTTAAGATTGAAATATTTATATAAGTCATTTGAGGAGGTGAAGAAAAATGCAACCAATTCAAATTTCTGAACCAAATTCAAATGAAGTAGTTTTTGGTATAGACCTTGGCACCACCAATTCTTTGATTGCTATGGTAAATAAAGCTGGCAATGTAAAAGTATTTAAAGATAAGCAGGGAAGAGAGCTATTGCCTTCTGTTATTTCGTATGAAAATAATACATTAAAAACTGGCTACGATGTCAACTCAGGTGCAATTTATTCGATAAAACGTTTAATGGGTAAAAGTGTTAAAGATTTGAACAAGATGGGTGTTTATTTTGAAATAGATCATGAAAGCGAAAAAGTTATTAGAATAAAATGCGCAGAGGAAAAGTATCTTACTCCTGTTGAGATTTCTGCTGAGATATTAAAAGCTTTATGCGAGAGGGTGAAAAAGTCTATAGGAATGGAAGTAAAAAAAGCAGTGATTACTGTGCCAGCTTACTTTGACGATTCAGCACGTAACGCAACTAAATATGCAGCAAAATTAGCTGGCATAGAAGTTCTTCGCCTCGTTAACGAGCCAACCGCTGCAGCGCTTTCTTACTCCATTGAAAAGAACAATAATAGTGGAATATATGCAGTTTATGACCTTGGTGGTGGAACATTTGATATTTCGATATTGAAATTGCATCAAGGAGTGTTTCAAGTCCTTGCGGTTGGTGGTGACACCAAACTCGGCGGTGATGATTTTGATCACCTACTAAGTTCAATTGTGCTTAATAAGTATAGAGAAAAAGTAGGTCTAAATAAAGAATGCTCTAGTGTCATCCAGTACCCTGACTACTTGGATCCAGAAAATCTAGCTGCAAATGAGCACGCTGGGCAATTGTATAGTAAGAACTGGATTCCAGTGTCAAGCACTGGAATGACAGGGCCATCATTTATTGAAGCACGTTCTGTGAAAGAATATCTGAGCAAAAACACTGTAGGTGCTTTTGAATTCAACATTAGACCTTACCCTGTCATCCCAGTGCGTGACACTGGGATCCAGGAAGAAAAAAATATGTGGATTTCAGCGTCACGCGCTGAAATGACATCTAACCGAGTTGTTAACGGCAAGCCATTTGAATGCGAAATTACTAGGGAAGAATTCGAGCAGGCGATCAGTCCTTTGGTTAACAGGACTATCAATATAGTCACTCGTACTATAAGCGATATAGATCTTAAAATTGACGATATAAAAGGAGTAATTTTAGTTGGTGGTGCAACTAGAACACCATTGGTTCAAAATTCACTAGTCAAACTCTTTGGAAATAAAGTACTAAATGACGTGGATCCAGATAAAGCAGTTGCCATTGGGGCAGCTCTGCAGGCTCATGATTTAACTTCGAGCTCAAAAGATAGGAATATTCTCCTGGATGTTCTACCTTTATCACTTGGCATAGAAACTATGGGAGGCATAGTTGAAAAAATCATACCAAGAAATACGCCACTACCAGTTTCAGAGATAAAAGAGTTTACAACTTATGTTGATAGGCAAACAGCAATGAAAATTCACGTTTGTCAGGGAGAACGTGAAATGATAGAGGATAACAAATCTCTAGCGCAGTTTGAACTAAAAGGTATACCGCCACTGCCTGCAGGTTCTGCAAGAATTGAAATAGAATTCACAGTTAACGTTGACGGAATCTTGACTGTTACTGCAAGAGAAAAAGCTACTGGAATTGAGCAGACAGTTGAAGTAAATTCAAGTTTTGGCTTAAGTGAAGCCAACATACAAGATATGGTCAATCAGTCAGTAAACAACTTTGATGGAGACATAAAGGCTCGTTCCCTTGCAGAGGCTAAAATCAATGGCAACAAATTCATACAGTTAGTTGAAGGCAATAATGGCTTTTCCACTGACCAAAAGTTGAAAATTTTATTACAGAACGCAAAAAACGCTTTACAAAGCAACGACTTGAATGAAATTAACAACGCTATCGTCGAGTTAGAAAATTCTTCTTTAGAGTTGTGTGAATTAACAAGTAGGTAGAAAAAACGTATCCGTTCAGGCAATGGCGTCAACTTAAGGAAAAATATCAGTAATTGTGTGTAAAGTTTCTCTCTAAATTTTTACCATTAAATTATCCAAAGAGTGAAGAAAACAGCACTTTTGTTTTTATTTTGTTTCAACAAAAAAGTTTAAAATGTATCCTTTTTAGGTGAAACATGCAAAAAGGAAGTATCCGTTCAGCGGAGCGGTAAAATAAAAAGTAGACAAGGAGTGCTAAAAACATAATATCGCAAGTAGTATGTGTGGTCTGATCTACTAGCTAGTCTTCTCAAGCTCTGTGAAAGCTTTAAAATAGAGATAGAGCAACTAAAAGCAGAGATAAAGAGGTTAGAGATAGAAAACGAAAATTTTAGATCTGAGAATAAGGCGCTAAGAATCGAAAATGCTGAATTAAAGGAAAGACTTGGTTTAAACTCGAAAAATTCATCTCTACCAAGCTCTAGAGACCCCAGTTATGGATTAACCAACGAAGTAAAGCTGAGAAATACAGGGCTTTTTCGATTGCATTGAATAAGAAATGAGGGTAGAAAAAATATGTACCAAGAAATTTACTGTGGATCTATGCCGAGTGTGCTCAAGTTCAAATTTGTTTTTTAGGCAGCCAAAAACCGTTTCAACAATCGATCTTTTCCCTAGTAAAATCTTCTCTTTCAGCGAAATCAGTGCATTTTTCATACCTTTTTTCACTTTAGTGACGAGTTTTAGACCTCTATCGAATAGTTTCTCAAAGAGCTCTTTCTTTATATAGCCCTTATCTCCAAACAAAAGTCCAGTTAGTTTTTTGGTTAGAGTTGGTACAGGTTTTCTGTCATCGACGTTACCTCTGGTTAGCGTAACACCTTGAATTTCACCTATTTCATTGATTACTACATGTAATTTAAAACCAAAAAACCAGCCGTAAGTATTCTTTCCTAACTCTGCTAATCCTTTGAAAACCTTATTTCTTGAGATTCTTTTTCGATGGCATACTGCTATTGAAGTAGAATCTATGTAGGAAATCCCGGTCATTTTTGCTTGTTCACAAAACCATTGCAAAAGTAATGCTAAATACCACAAAACTCGCGGCTTTAAGGCAATAAATCTGTGATATGAAGGCAGCTTTGAAAACTCTGATCTATAGAATAACTGAAGATAACAAAGATAAAAAGCCTTGAAGTTTTTACATGGTGATTTATGGTATAATAGGATTATGGTTAGAATTTCTGAGTGCGCTATTTCTGGTACTCTGGTTGGTTTTTTGCCGTTTGATAAGAACCTATTTGCAAAATTATCATCTACCGCACGACAAAAATCCTCGACGCAACAGTACAGTTCTGTAATATCTTTCTTCATGGGTAACCTCTTATTATTACTAAAATACTCGAGTTTACCCTGTTTCCCTCTTCTTAGTTATACTTTTATCTATTTTCTAATCCATAACTGAGGTCTAGAGAGTTGTACAAAATAAAAAAGGACAAGCCAAAGAGCGACAGAAACGTCGGTGGTCAGGTTGGTCATAAAGGAAGTTTTCGCGCCAAAATGGATGCAGATGAGGTGATAAAAGTAAAGTTGTCATCTACTTGTGAATGCGGAGGAGAGATTGCAATATGCAAGGGACCGTACATTCATCAAAAAGTTGATCTTCCGTAAATTAGGCCTTATGTAGTGGAATATCAATGGTCGTTGCCGGAGATGCGGGAAAAGAAGAAGCAGTAAGTTACCAGAAGGTGTTACGCCAGATACATTTGGTCCAAAAGTTAAGTCAACAATCGCGGCGCTGAGCGGATTTTACAAGAACTCGAAAAGAGAAATAGCAAATATTATAAAAAATATTTTCAACCTGGACATCAGTGTTGGTAGCGTGTCAAATAGCGAGGCTAGAGTTGCAGAAAAATGCCAAGAAGCATATGAGCAGATCGAACAAGAGATAAGTAGGAGTAAAGTTCTACTTATTGATGAAACGAGCCATTATAAGAAAGGTAAACTCGCTTGGTGTTTGCAAGCAATACGGCAAGTTTTGTAAAATTTACAGAGTCAAGGGGAATGAAAGTTTTAAAAAACAGTGTATGCTGCAATCGTAATAGCTTGGTAGTATAGCACTTCTCATAATAATCCGAACAGATCATAGAAAGGCAGAATCAACAGCATGACGAAAAGACTTGAATAGAGGAATGTTTTTCCTGACTCTGTTTTTTATAGCAAACCAATGATGTTCAATTTTGTTAAAATCTGGAGAATACGGTGGCAGATACAAAATTTCTGCACCAATCCCTTTAGCAAGCTTAATGATCTTATCAGACTTATGAAAAGTAGCATTGTCAAGAATGACAGTTTGTCCAGGTTCCAAGGTCGGTATCAAAAATTGCTCAAACCATCCATTAAAAATATCCATATTACAGTGGCCTTCAAAGGTTAATGGAGCAACTATTTTTCTTTCACTTAAAGCTGCAATCATACTGATTCGTTGAGTTTTCTTCCCAGATTTTAGGGCATAAAACCGCTGTCCCTTCTGACAATATCCATAGGGGTAGTCTTCAGTGTTGTCAATGCCAGACTCATCTATATACACTAAGTTTTTAGGTTCTTTTGTTGCTATAATTTTCAAGAATTTAGCACGTTTTTCTTCGCTTCTTTCCTTGTACCCATAGGTCTTTTTTTGCGTGTAAATCCAATTTTTTTCAGGGCTCGGTGGATAGTTTGGATACTAACGTTGCTCCAAAGTTTAGCCATTTCCAATAGAGTCTTTCCTCCGTTTTCTCTGGCAAATTTAGCAAAGGCATCCCAGTCGGTAATTTTGTGATTGTAACCTCCATTTCCAAGTTTTTTTGATTGAAAGTCACCTGTTTCTTTTCTTCTTTGCTGCCACTCCCACAAAGTAGTTCGTCCAATTTTAAATCTTGCTGCCACTGTTTCTCTGCTTTCTCCCTCGTCTAGAGCTTCCATTGCTTTTTTCCTTAAGTCATAACTATATGCTGCTGGCATACCTACCTTCACTACTACAAATCCTTATTTTACCTTATTTGGACTATTATGAAAAGTACTATAACTGACAGATATGCAGCATACAATTATTTTTCTGATGAAAAGAGGCAAATTTGTTGGATCAAGGGATTTTGAAACATAGTTGGAACATTGAGGTCAAAATTCTCGGCTGTTATTTGAGAGATGTTGCTGCTGAGTTGTTTGCACTGAAAAAAGCTCTGTTAAAAAATGAGATAGATGTTTTTAGATTTGCCAGACGCGCAAGAAAATTGCGAAAGCGTACACGATGTTACTTGAAGGAAATATCTCCCTTACCTGAAGCAATTGGAGCTTCTCGAGTTGCAAAAAATATTTTGAAATCTGAAAGAATGATGTGGAATTTTTTGAATGATTCAGAAAACATTCCATTGACATGCTGAACAACAGATACGACACTATGTCGTTTACCGTAAAAACTCATATTTTACACAATCACAGCGAGGAAACACATTCCTCGAACGGATAATTTCATTATACTTAACATGGAAACAAAGGGGCTTTCCAAAATCTCCTATCTATTGTTTCTTAAACCACTCTGATGAACGGATACCAACAAACAACCTTGCAGAACGGCAAATTAGACGGCTATCGTAAAAACAGCTTTTTCACTTGGTCAGAACGTGGAGAAAGATTTGTGGAAAGAATGTTGTCAATATTTTTGACATCACGTCTCAATGCCCTTTCAAAAATTACAGAGTTTAGTTGCTACTCCTGCTTAGTATTAAGAGATCCGTGAACGGTTACAAAGTTCTGAGTGCTGTGTAGCAGTTGTGTTAAAAGTTAATAGAAAAATAGTGCAGTGTCTATTATCTGTCCATTATCCATTTCAGTATATTAGAAAAAATCTATATCAGAATCACTACCGCTGTACCTTAAATTTCTTTCTTTCTCCACAATACAACTTACCTGATACAAATAGAGCTGCTATGAGATAAATTAAATTCCATGTTGCTAAGGAAACACCTAGAACGTAATGAGGTCTGTCACAAGATGGAGAGTAATTAGGATTTAGTAGATTATTTCTCAGCTCTTCTATACTAACGTTACCACCTGCTTGCTCTGTGCATCCTAAAACGTCATGAAATAAGTGGAGTTCAAGACCTACATGATAAAAAGATATTATTGCACCTACAAGGTAACTGCAAAACATTGCATAGATTAAAATTTTGTTATTTTTCAGTATACACGCTACTGCAAGTAACCCTGCAACATAGTAAACTACCCGCTCGTATGTACATAACTTGCATGGCAGCATATTGAAAAAATACTCTAGCACATATGCAAAAATTAGAGCAAAAGCACTTGATAGCAGAAAGATTGCAGGAATTCTGGAATTATTACACATAACTTTAAGCAAATTATCCCTGAAAGTATAAAGCAGAGTATTCATTTTACATAGGGATTTTTATTTTTTTTCAAAAGTAGCCTAACTGGTACGCCGTCTGCAAAAAAAAATTTTCTAAGGTCATTAATTAAATAGCGTTTGTAACTTTCATCAACACTTTCAGGTATGTTACATATCAAAGAAAAAGCTGGAGGTTTAGTACCAATTTGAGCGATATACTTCATTTTAACTGCTTTGCCTTTTACAAGCGGGTGAGAATGTTTTTCCACAGCATCTATTAGCCACTTATTCAGTTTTGCAGTGCTGACTTTCTTGTTCAAAGATTCACTCACTTCAAGACACTTATCTATCACATCGCCGCAGCGCATGCCTTTCAACGCAGAAATTGTTACAGTTGGCACTTCCAAGAATAACCGAGTCACTTCCTGTTGTTTGACAAATTTTATTAACTTACTTCTGTCATCCTTACCTATTAAATCCCACTTATTTAAAACAACAATAATCCCTTTCCCCCCCTTAATTGCAGCTTCACCAATTGATAAATCCTGCTGCTCAATGCCAAGCAGGGAGTCTAGCATTAAAACTACCACATGAGAGCGCTTGATTGATTCCAAGCTTTTTTCAACAAATCTTGATTCTAAGCCATCTACAACATTCGCCTTTCTGCGGATTCCTGCAGTATCAATGAGAGTAATTAGCTCCCCATTATGATCATATACAATATCTACAGAATCACGTGTGGTGCCTGGCTCTGAATTCACTATTACTCTGTTTTCTGTAAGTAGGCTGTTTAAAAAAGTTGATTTTCCGACATTTGGGCGACCGATTATCGAAATTCTTAATTTACCGGACTCATTAGAGCTCTTATTGTCATCCCAGTGCTTGACACTGGGATCCATACTATTTTTTTTCTGGATTCCAGTGTCAAGCACTGGAATGACACCGAAAGGAGGACTATTTGCACTGATATTTTCAATAACACTAGCCAACGCATCATAAAGATCAACCATACCAAGATTATGTTCGGCTGAGATGTATACCGGGCCAAGAAAATCAAAAAACTGCAAATAATCAACATTTTCAGACTTATGACTCTCGCATTTATTTGCTATCAGTATCACAGGTTTATTTATTTTTCTCTTCAGCCACTTTGCAAACTCTTTATTTCGCTCATTTTGCACTTTTGCATCAACAAGAAAGAAAATTATATCTGCACTCAATAAAGAAAATTCGATTTGTTCAATAACTTGCAGTGAAAAATTAGTTTGGTCGTTCCATCCTCCTGTATCTATAACTTTAAACTCCAGATCGCTAATTCTCCCTATTCCCTCACGTCTATCCCTCGTCACCCCTGGAATATTACTTACCACTGCCGCTTTTCTTCCCACCAATCTATTAAAAAGAGTTGATTTACCAGCATTTGGCAGGCCTACTATAGTGATTTTTAGCATAATTCAAGGGCATCTTCTATGTAAAGTAAATTATAATCAAAATTTTTCAATTTAACTATTGACTTTATAAGCCATACGAATATTCTATAGTTAAGGTATTTTATCTTATTTTATTATGTAGAATTGGGGGTGGTTATGCTAATATCAGAGCAAGTAGAGAGTGTAGATAAAAAAGAATTAAAACAACAAGAGTCACAAAAGCGTTCATATAAAAGTATAGAGCGTGCAGAAAAAGCAAGTGATTTCCAATTAAGCATGACAATATATCAAAATTTTGAAAAGGAGAAACGAGAAGAAATCTTAAAGCAGGTAGAAGATATAGAAAAAGAGTATCAAGTGCTTTCTGATCAAACTGTAGGAAGAATGTTAGATGAACTATTAAAAGTTGTAGAGCATGCAGATAAGCATATCATGTTTGGCATGCCTGGCAAGTTGGTGCACGGTATGTCTGAAGAAAAAGAGCAAGAAGCGATAAAAGAAACATCATTGATAGGCTATCTGATAAAAAGTGTAAGCCTAATCAAAAAACAAAACTTAAATCTCGAAGAAAATAATGAAGGTAGGCTAAATTTCCTTTGCTCAAAAATATCCAATTTAATTTCAACGGGTACATATGTTAAAAAAGAAATTTTAGATTCATATTGTAACGATATACTAGTAGATTCAGCTCTAGAAGAAAAGCGCAACAGTTACTTATTGAGCCTAGAGAAAGCTGTGTGTGACAGTATTAAAAATGACAAAAAAGAAGGAATTGTAGTAGAAAGAGATAATAAATTTTATTGTGTAAAATGTCCAGAAGAAAGTGTGATCACTCCTGCAAGGTTTATGAATTCTCCGGAATTTAAGGATTTAGAATATGGTGCATTACGAATGGGAGAAGGAGATAATATAATCCGGTTATACAAGGGAAAATATTGTGACATGAAAGGTAAGTTAAAGATGACCTTTAAGGTAGGCAATGAAAAGCTTGAAATGACTTTATCTTCTATAAAAGATCATACATTAAGTTTTGGTGCAATAACAGTGCATATGGATGATAAAAGTTGTGAAATCTTCTCAAAGTACCTTAAAGAGCTAGAAAAAGAACCTCGTGTAAGCAAGGTCGTCGAAGCTGCTAAAAGTTTTGTGCAAAGTAAAACTGTTTCACCTCCTCTTTCTTCTATGGGCGATGCTAATGTCCAGCAGCGTCAGGACAATGCCAAAAGTTCACAGAGTAATTGCCAAAGTCCAAATTGAAAAAGTTTTAATTATTACGATACACATACACTGTTGCATATAGCAATAGTGTATGTATATAGTAGTAGAGTTTGTAAGCTTAATAAAGTCTACAACTAATTTGAAAACTACTTTATTGTATGCAAGACTTTAAAATACTAGAAAATCTAAAAACCAAAGCACTAGAAGCTGAAAAAGGAGGTGGTTCTGACAGGATTACTAAACAACATGAAAAAGGGAAATTAACTGCTAGAGAAAGACTTAGTATATTGCTTGATGAAAATTCATTCGAAGAATACGATAAATTCGTGAAGCATCACGCAACTGATTTTGGCATGCAAAATGCTAATTTTTTAGGTGATGGAGTAGTGATTGGTCATGGTACTATTTATGGCAAAAAAGTTTTTGTTTATTCTCAGGATTTTACTGTCTTTGGTGGATCACTTGGTGCGTCACATGCAAAAAAAATATGCAAAATTATGGATATGGCAATTAATGCCAGAGTTCCAATCATTGGGCTAAACGATTCTGGTGGAGCCAGAATTCAGGAGGGAGTAAGTTCTCTTGCTGGTTATGGAGAAATTTTTCAAAGAAACGTAAATGCATCGGGTGTTATACCACAAATCTCTTTAATTATGGGCCCATGTGCAGGAGGTGCTGTTTACTCTCCAGCATTAACTGACTTTACTTTTATGGTAAAAAACAGTTCATACATGTTTATAACCGGACCAGATGTAGTAAAAAAGGTTACCTATGAAGATGTAAGCTTCGAAGACCTCGGTGGAGCAAAAATTCATACAAGCAAAACAGGAGTGGCAGATTTTGCATTCAATAATGATGTTGAGATGCTACTCAAAATGCGTGAATTCCTTACCTTTTTACCAGCAAATAATCAAGAATCACCAAAATCTGCATCAATCTGTGATGACGTTGATGAGTCTTTAAATACTCTAATTCCAATCAATCCTAACACTCCTTATGATATGTATGAACTCATTGAAAAAGTGTGTGATGGAAGGAAATTTTTTGAGTTAAAACCTGACTTTGCTCGTAATATCATAATTGGTTTTGGTAGAATTGGAGAAAACACTGTTGGTATTGTTGCAAATCAACCCATGCACCTTGCAGGATGTTTGGATATTGATTCTTCAAGAAAGGTTTACCATAGGCTCCGTAGGAAAATATAATATCTTTTGGATGCTGCTTAGTGTAATAGCCTAATATATACCTTAAAATTCCATGTGAGATAATGTACTGCCTCCTTAAATGGTCCGTATAATATTTGCTGGCTTGAACTTGTTCTTCAGCTGCTAAACATTGAAGGAATGGGTTTATATTTAATTTGCACTCAGCTAGATTGACAATATAAATAAACACTTTATTAGGGTTTTGATTGAATACCAACTGGTCTAAAAGTTTTTGTTCAAAAATACCAGCACATTCCATTAAACCCTTTAGCATATATTGCCCTAGCTTATGATTATTTCACTTTATGTCCTATAGCCCATATGCAAACATACACCAAGTATCAAGCAAAGCTGCTTTGCTTAGATTTTCCCTAATTAGAGGCAGTTAATTTGTCCATTTTTTCCCTAAGGCTTTTTGGTTTCATATCTGTCCATACCTGATTGATGTATTGCAAGCACTCCTCTTTACTACCTTTGGGCCTAACCTGCTTCCAACCATGTGGAATGGGTTTCCATGCAAACCAAAGTGAATACTGTTCTTCCTCATTTATCAAGCATATATATGTTTCATGTTTGTCTGACATAGTATATAATAATTTACTGGTTACATCTTGTTTGCGACAATGGACTTAGATTGGAGGATTGGTCATCCCCACAGTTGTGTTCTAAGCCCCTAAGTATAGAGTTAAAATAAACATTAAAATAGATACAGTACAAGACCCTAATTTAGCATAATCTTATTCTTGTCATAAATTATACTCTTAATCACATAAAAATAATTTTTTAAAAGAAGAATTTTTATATAAAATATCAGAGCATATTGCATAATACAATTTTTTTCCTTTTATATCGTACATAAAGCCTTGTTGAAATTAAAGGTCTAAGAGGAGCCTTAAAAAGCAGGAGCAAGGTTAGGAAATGAATGCATGGTAACCAATCAAAGATAAATATAGTCTTATATCGGTGAAATCATCATATCATTTTATACTGATTTTTAGTTAATCTATCCTTAGTGTTATATAAACATTAGGTATAAAAGTGGCTTTATAAGGCTGCCGTTACTATCTAAATAGGATAACCCTACATTTATATGTACTAATCATATCAACTTACATAGCAATGGTTAGACAAAAGCTTAGCAAGGAGTTAACATCATTATCTCCCCACCATACAGATAAGAAATTAAGGTTGGCGGGGATGTATGGTCTATTTAGGCATGCTATAGACCAAAGTCATGGAGGTAATGGGGATAGTTTTTTTGATTTAATTGCCCATCACAAGGATTTAGGTAAATCTACTTTAGATAGTAGCTTACTACTTTCCATAAATGGCCATTTATGGGGCGCTCTTTTTCCCATCTATTACTTTGGTACCACGCAACAAAAAAGTCAATACCTCAAGCCATTGATGGATGGGAAATTAATAGGTGGACATGCTATTACCGAAGCACAAGCAGGATCTAATGTATCTTTAATGAAAATGCGAGCAGATAGTATAGATGATGGCTTTAGACTAAATGGATCCAAGCGATATATTACTAATGTTCCCATTAACGACATCTTATTAGTTTATGCAAAGACAGGGGATACCGTAATGCATTTATCATTGAAAAGCAAGACTCAGGGGTCTATTTGCATCAAGATCACAGGGTTACTGGTTTTCCTCATTCGTCTATGGGTGAAGTAGTTCTTCAAGATTGAAAAATAGTGCATAATAGGTTAGTAGGTTCAGTAGGTACAGGGCAGGTAATTATCCAAAAAGTATTGGAGTTAGAACGGGCATTTATCTTTGCAGGTATATTGGGCATTATGGAATGGCAATTGGAACAAGTTATCAGATATACCAAGTTAAGACGGGTTGGTAAACAGGTTGCACTCTATGATTTACAAGCTATTTATCATAAGATAGCTGATATTTCCATGAAGCTTAAAACGGTAACATTATGGTTGCATAGATGTGCTCAATTAAAAGATAGTGATGCACGTATTACGCTAGAGAGTTCATATACTAAATTGTTTTGTAGTGAAGCATTTCTACAAGTTCCTATAGATATTGCCCATATGATAGGTGCCTTTGGACTAGAAGTAAACCAAACCCTTTAGCCGATGGGTATTGGATGGGCTAGCTTCTAGGCTATTTTCTGGAACCAGTGAGATACAAAAAAATATTATTGGTGCATTATTGTAAGTTAACAAAAACCCAAGTCATAAAACTATGAAAAATACAATACAAGATAAAATAGATGAATTTGTTCGCCAGCATTTACTGGTCAGCGATGAGTGATTCAATATTCAATATGATGATGACCGTGTGCCGTAGAAGCACAGGAAAGTGTTGAAGCTGTGCAGTAGATGAGGGAAGGCCCCTCAAAGCCGGCTTACAAGAGCAGGCTTTAAACAACCATAAGCTGCTTTGGTAAAGAGTCAAGGTAGTGAGCGTTATGGAAAAGGCACAATTATGTGTCATGTATGAAATAGAGAGACGAACGGAAGTGAACCATTGATGAAGTGTCGAAAGTGTAAAGAAGAAGTCAAAACCAGGGGGTAGTCGTTAACCTGGGACAAATCTACCGGGAGCTTGTTTACTGGGTAGGTGGCCTCTGGCATAAAAGTGGCGTGAATCTATTTCAGGCTATTGCATGGAACTACGGGAACCTGTCATTTCGATGATAAGGGAGAAATCTAAAGAGCTGATCTCTGAGGATCAGAGTATGGATGCGAAAAACAGGGGCGGAGCAACTTGTAGTAGTGATGAAGTTTCTGTAATGGAAATGGAATGAAAGGGTTGCGTTATTTAGTTTTAATTATTAATCAACTGAAAGGGAGGAATTAATGAATGAAACAAAGTCTTTTGATATACCAAAGCAGTTGATTTGGAAAGCTTATAAACGAGTATCCAAAAATAAAGGTGCAGCAGGTGTAGATGAAGTCTCGATAACAAAGTTTGAAGAAAATCTAAAAGATAATCTATACAAACTATGGAATCGGATATCATCCGGAAGTTATTTTCCAGAGCCAGTAAAAGCTGTTTCTATACCAAAAGATACAGGAGGGAAAAGAAACTTATGTGTACCTTCAGTATCCGACAGGATAGCACAAACAGCTGCTAGCATGTATCTTGAACCATTAGTAGAGCCGAAATTTCAAGAAGACTCCTATGGTTATAGACCAAATAAGTCTGCATTGGATGCGATATACACAGCACGGAAGAGATGTTGGGCAAATGATTGGGCAATAGATCTTGATATATCTGGATTTTTTGACAATCTGGACCACGAATTAGTACTGCGGTCTATTAAGCAACATACAAGCTGTAAATGGGTCATACTCTACGTTGAAAGGTGGATGAAAGCTCCTATTCAACTAGCAGATGGTAGCAAGGTAATTAGGAATAAGGGAGTTCCGCAAGGAGGTTCTATAAGCCCGATCATTTCAAACATATTTATGCATCACGCATTTGATGAATGGATGAAACACAATTACCCAACAATACCATTTGAGAGGTACGTTGATGACGCGATAGTACATTGTAGGACTAAGAGACAGGCAGAATCTATGCAAGTAATGATCGGAGAAAGATTGGCTAAGTGCAAATTGCAGTTGCATCCTGAAAAGACTCAGATTGTCTATTGTAAGGATGACGATAGAAGAAAGGAATTTCCTACACAGAGTTTTGATTTCCTAGGCTATACTTTTAGACCTAGAGGGGCAAAGAATAAGATGGGGAATTATTTCATCTCATTATTAGAGGAAATATCTAAGAAAATAGATCCAATAGTCAGAGGCTGGTTTAAGTACTATGGCAGGTTTTGTAAATCAGAGATGTATCCATCTCTGAGAAATATAGAGAGGTACCTCATAACCTGAATTCGGGATTAGCTTGTTAAAAAATAGCTTTAAAAAGCTCCTTTGTGTTTTAAATTTGGAGATAAAAAAATACTAACCAGATTATCCAAAGGAGCCAGTTATGAATGTAGAAAAATTAGTTGAAATATATTATGCTGTTGATGAATTTCTCATAAAGTTTATGCCGTATATGGAAAAACAACTGTTAACCAATTCTAAAAGAAAACCCACTAGAACTTGTTTTGGAAGTGTTCTATAAACTGTGTCACATCTCCTGTTCATCTCAACGTCTCTTTTAATCTACCGGGAAAAAAGATGTCTATCTGAGATATGGTCAACGCCCAGTTTCGTAGCGGCATAGTCCGTTTATCCTCGATCTTCTTTATGGCACAATATACTAATTTAACGTGAGTTCGGGATTTATTTGACTGATTTACAACAATTTAATATCAATTATTTAGTTAATATTTGCACCTATTTAACAAGTTTTTATATCTAATTTTATAAATATAATATATATAATAAACTGATTATCAGAATTATTTGTTATTCAACTACCTATTTAACTGTCTATAAAACAAATTTTATAAATTTTCATTTATATTGATTATCAAATGAAAAAATAATCTAATCCCGAACTCACGTTAAATTATACAAAGCATTTATACTGGTAAACGCTCCTTTTGTCTTGGTAAACTTCCTAATCTGCCTATGCAAGCTTTCTATAGGATTGGTGGTATAAATTAGCCTTCTGACAGGATCTGAATACTTAAAATAACCAGACAAATGTTCCCAATTATTTTGCCGAGATTTGGTAACCATTGGATACTTCCCCCCCCATTTTTCTTCTAATTCCAATAGATAATGCTCAGCAACTTCCTTACTTGAAGCTTGATATATTTGCTTTAAATCAGTTAAAAAAACGTTTTACGTCTTTGCTAGCTACATACTTGAGTGAGTTTCGTATCTGATGTACTACACAGACCTGCACTTGTGCATTAGGGAAAACGCTATTTATGGCTGAAGGAAAGCTTTTTAGGCCATCAACACAGGCAATAAGGATATCTTCTACACCTCTTTCCTTAAGCTCGTTAAGTACACCCAACCAGAAGTTAGCCCCCTCACTTTCAGACAAATAAAATCCCAATACTTCTTTTTTACCCTCTTGATCTATGCCTAATAAGGTAACACTATTGGGTACACAGACTGCAATGGGCGACTACGCCATTCGTTGATTACCGGTAGCAATTTGTCGGTAATACTTGATATCTCTGCCGCCGATATTTTGTGATCATAAATTTCCTCAACGTGTGACGCTATATCTCTATAACTCATACCACTGGCAAATGTGCTCAAGATCTTCGTTTCAAGCTCTGGATGTAAGTTTGTTTGCCTTTTTTTGACTATTTGCGGCTCAAAACTTCCTTCTCTATCCCTTGGCGTCAAAAGTTCAAATGAACCGGCACTTGTCCTTAAAGTCTTTCCATTTCTCCCATTTCTTCGATTATTTTCTTCGCTTTCAGCCAACAAGTGATTTTCTATTTCACCTTCCAAACTTGCCTCCAGCAGCTTTTTTATCAATGGTGTTAATACTCCGTCCCTTCCCGTCAGCGGCCTTCCTTCTCGTATAGACGACAGGATATTTGTTTCTAATTCTTTATAATCTACCAATCCAGTAGTTTTATTTGCTATTCTTTGATTCATATGTGAAACCTCCATTTTTTTTATATCAATTTATTACTTTTTTTTCGGTTTGACACACTTTTTTGAACATTCCCCATAGCAGCAGTGGAAGCAATTTTATATGGCTTTTTATATTGATTATATAATCTAGTAAAGAAAGGTTTGATATAAGAATTAACTTTTTGTGCACTGAGAATACACATGTGTAAAACTTTCCTGATTTGTGATCTACCTCCCTGAATGCACCTTTTTCCTCTACTAAAACCACTATCTCGATTAAAAGGCGCAAGTCCGACAAGGCTAGATATTTGTTTTTCTTGAAGAGTTCCAAGTTCAGGTAAATAGCAGATCAAAGTTAGGGCTGTGATTTTACTTATACCTGGTATACTGGTTATTGATATGTATTTTTTTGCAAGGTCTTGGTTTTGATCGATAAATGTAATCATTTCATCTTCTAAAGTTTTTATTTGATTGTGTAAAATTGCAAGAAGATCTTCTATCTGCTTGATTATAGATGTATCAGTTACCTGTTGGTTTTTTGTATTTTTGCTATTTCTACTAGCTGGTTTCTACGAGATAATTTTTGTTTCAAGCAATCAATATTACTATTACCAACTGTTAAGGGAGTAGCACGCATATCTGTGTTATTAATATAACGTGCTGCAGTCTAGTTTTTGTAGTAATACCAAGGCTTTTAGCATAGTCTCTAACCCATCTAGGTTGAATGACGTACACCTCAAAACCATTGCTTAGTAAAGTATATGCGCATAATTTTTCGTATCCGCCGGTTGCCTCAAGACCAACTTTGGTTACATTATGCAAACGTAAAAAGTCTAGTGTTTTATCGATGGCTTGTATACTGTTTTCAAACGTTTTATAATGTCCAAATGGGTGAATGTGGATATCTAATTTACTTTTGCTAACATCAATGCCAGCAATAATGTTTGATGAATTCATAATTCCTCCGTAATAATAACATATACTGCATTTTCCAGTCTTATATACGAGCCTAAAAGCTCAATCAGTTGTTCGGAACTTTCAGTATAAAACCTAAGAACCTGTTCATAATCTTTTAAGGAGTAAAGAAGTGAAAGCAAGAACGACCATTTGTAAGCTAGTGTTGAGTTTCCGCTCGCAATTTTTCCACAAACGCCTACATTTTTCCAACCAAGCAAAAGAGCGCTCAACAACCCATCTCTTTGGCAGTACAACAAAGGTGTGTAATTCACTTCGCTTTATTACTTCGACCGTCGAACCAATAGTTGCTTTTATTTGTGTTGCAAAATTTTCTCCAGTGTAGCCTGCATCAACAAGTATATTTTTAACTTCAGAGAGTTTTTCTTTAGCATTTTCGACCATTTTCATGGCACTGCTGCGGTCGGTTGCTTCTGCCGTTGTTACATAAATCGCGTGTGGTAAACCTTGTGTATCTACTGCAATATGGCGCTTTATTCCTGAAATTTTTTTACCTGCATCGTAGCCCTTATTTTCAGCAGTATCTGCATTTTTTACGCTCTGAGCATCAATTATACAAAAACTAGTTCTTTCTTTCCGACCATTGCTGATACGTGTCTCTCCAACTAATTTTTTTTAATACACGCTCCAAAGTACTTTCTGTATCTTCGCTTGGTTTTTCACTCCATTTTTTAAAATATTCGTAACAACTTCGCCATTTTGGAAAATCTTTTGGCAGCATTCTCCACTGACAGGCACTTTTTAGGACGTACAGCACTGCACAAAATACATCATACAAATCAAGTTTTCTTGGTTTTGTTTTCTTCCTACTACTCTCCAGAATTGATCTGATTTTTTCAAATTGTTCTCGACTTATGTCACTTGGGTATAAATTTCTCATATATCCTTATTCATATACATCATCTCATAGTTTATCACTTTTTTGAGATTATGAACAGGTTCTTACATTTTTATTCATGGGTAACCTCTCTATTTTTTGATAATATGTTTCCGGAGTTTACCCTATTTTCCTATCTTTTTCACTGACTTCTAATCCGCAACTGGGGTTTAAAGGAGTCAAGAATGCACATACTCTCGGACATAAAAGTCTTAGCTGATTCTGGCTACAGAGGAATGCAAAAGATACACAAAAATGTTGAATTACCGCACAGGAAGACGAAAAAGAAGCAGTTGAATAAGGTAGAAAAGAAAGAAAATCAAGAGCTTGCAAGTCAAAGAGTGATTGTAGAAAATGTAATTGGTCTGTTAAAAAGATTCAAAATAATTTCAGATAGATATAGAAATCGAAGAAAACGTTTTGGCTTGAGATTTAACCTTATTGCAGGAATTTATAATTGGGAGTTGTAGATGTGAAGTTTCGAAAGAGGTCTAATCACAGCGAGGAAACACATTCCTCGAACGGATAATTTCATTATACTTAACATGGAAACAAAAGGGCTTTCCAAAATCTCCTATCTATTGTTTCTTAAACCACTCTGCTGAACGGATACATTCACCAAATGAAAAAAAAGGCAAAAGGAACCCCATAGTTGGCTAATTACCTATACAACAAACTTTATAAATTAGCGTTTTTTATCCTCAACGTCCCAATTTAGCTACTTTTATAACCCAAATTGTAAACGTTAAGAAATTTACTAAGCAGAAAAAAAGGCAAAAGAAACCCTGCTAGCCAGTTATTCACTATCTATTTTTTTAATTGGCGTTTTTTGTTGTCTTAAATGCTTTAATAAGCGCATTTTATCTTATGTGGGTAAAAACCCGAAAGTTTTATAAAGACATAGAGTGCACATAGTGCAAAAAATTAAACATGATACGCCAAGTATATTGAGTTTTTTGTCATTTTATCTGCACAGACTGAAGATAAATAAATAGCTTCAGTTTCATGATAAGAGGAATGGCGGAGTTTGTCAAGTCGTTTCTATTCACAATGTTATATGGTTATGCAGGAAGTCTACTGAATTTTGCTTGCTTTTATTGCAAGTTTTGAAGAGAAAAACGGGAACTGCAGAAGTATAACATATTTATAAATGAATATTTACTCTTCTTTTTTATTGTTTTGAGGTTTTTCTTGATCAACCATTCCTCCACCGATCTCTTTTATTTTTAGTATCAACGACTCTGGTACATACATATCAATTACTTCTTCTGCTGTCACAAATAAAGCCTGATAAGAGTGTGAATTTATTATCCAATTAGGCAATATGTCTTCTGCTTCTATTTTATACTCTCCCTCTTTTTTGTCATATACTGTGTAGCAATATAAGTGCACAGCAAAAAATAATACATAAGAGAGCAGTATTCCTTTAAGCACTCCGAGAAAGATTCCAGTAACTCTATCGATAAACCCCAACCTTATGGGTGATAATATGTACATTAGCCAGTTGTTTATTATCATCAATATAATATTAAGTATAATAAATACAGAGATTGTAGAAAGTATGTTTAGTGTAACTTGAGAATCAAAATATTTACTATAATTTGGAGTGAAAAAATCATAGTGATTAGCTGTAAGAAAAACTGATAAAAATAGAAACATTAGTGCGCATAGCTCTTTTATAAAACCTCTAGTTACCGAGATTATTACGCATAGAACAACAATGAAGATAATTAGGCTATCGAAAAGCATATTTTATATCTATATGGTTTTCAAGATATAATAGTTGTAAATAACAAGGTTGTAAAATTAATTGTATTTATGTTGCATCAATTGATCTAGATACCTAGCGATCATGTCAATTTCTAAATTCAGATAATCATTTATTTTGTTGTACTGAAAAGTTGTATTTTCCCATGTATAGGAAGTGATATTTACTGTAAATTCAGCAGATCCCTTTTGAAATTCGATTTCTGATGGCAATTTTGTTGTCGAAGCTTGACTATGCTCCTCAAATACATCTAAGTATTCTGCGGTGCTCGCCTGTACTTCTCCTAAAAATTTCTCACCACAAACAAATTTCGAAATTGGTCTGTTAATAACTGAATTCACTGTGAGGGAAACCCCGTCTAGTGTAACGGAGCTTTTTTTTGCAATAAATTTAATTAATTCTTGTGGGCACGATAGTTTGATTTCATGAGAATCTAAATTTCGTTCAATTGTTAAAATTTTTATTATCCCATCAACATGACCCTGAACCAGGTGGCCATCGATTCTATCATTTAATCTCATTGCCTGTTCTAGGTTTATTTTTTCCCCTATTTTCCACGTATTTAAGTTAGAAACCTTCATAGTTTCTTGAGACGTTTGGACTGTAAATATATCGCTCATTATATCAACAACAGTTAAACACACACCAGAGCAAGCTATTGAATCTCCTTTATTTATAGAGGGTAAGTTTTGTGTTTTGATATGGAAAATTTGATCAGAGTTGGAGTGAGTGGTAGTATCAGTTATAGTTCCGATATCCGTGATAATTCCTTTGAACATATGGTGAAAATAAATAATTTTACCATGGAAGATCTCTTAGAACAACTTGTTTACATTTTGGGTAAGTTTAAATGCGAGAAGGAGATTTGTTCTGTTCAATAGATTCTATAGAATATTCAGAATATATAAAGCGAGCTAAATTCAAAATACACAGCGCAATTAATATTGGCAACCCTATGTTCAATGCTAACCCAATACTCTCTCTTTTTTCTGGTGGCACTAGTTCTTTTAACATTGACATTTTTCCTAATGGAAAATGCCATAAGCAAAGTGTTGATGCAGATGCTACTATTATAAATAGACAAAAATAAGCCTTTTTTGAGGAAAATACAGTTTTTAATGGTGATTTGAGTGTAATGTTAGTAGATGGTAGAGTTTTAGCTTCATTTATTGCTGGTGAAGGATCTTTAATTGGTAAAGGGTTTGTAGATTTATGAGGAGTGTTCTCATGTTGCGTAGGAGGTTGTTGTATATAAACACTTGAAACTAATTGCTCTTTTTTTCTATATACTTGTTTTTGTAAATATTCTTTACCTAAAAGTGAGTTATTAAGAGGTTGTGGTTTTTCGAGTATCTGTAATACTTCTGATATCTCAACTGGTTCTAATATTTCATGTAATTGTTTATCTTGAAAATAAACAATATTGAATATTGAGTTAAAAACATTGCGAAATGTTTCTGGATCTTGATTTTTGTATCCACTCATCACTTCAATAAATATTTCATCGAGTTTTTTCCCTCTACGCTCAATCTGGTTATCTATCATAGCTACTCTAGCATCATTTTGAGCTTGTTTTATGGTAGATTGTTTTTCTTCTTCTGATAGTTCTTGAGCTTGCTTTTTTGACTTCTTTTTTCTGTTAGCCTTAAAATACTCTGTGTGCGAAGTAGTTTGACCTACATTCTGTTCTGCTTCTTGAGGTATTGGATTTCCTATACTATCCTCTGTCATCCGAGTAGCTTGACTACTTGGATCCATGTTTCTTTTTTCCTGGTCAAGCGCTGGAATGACACCAAATGGTATATTGTTGCTCTGTATAGAAAGTTTTGGTGTTCTTAAAAGGGATAACCTTATTACATCATTAAAAAAATTAGATAAGGGAAAGAAGATTCTATATTTTGGTATATTAGCTTTTATTGCAGCAGTAACCACTGGAGCTTTACAATTTACTTTGCTTGCTACGTTAAAGCCAAACGAGCCTGTAAATGGTACGATTTGTCTATTTTGTGCGTTCTCTTTGTCAATTACGTTCTGTTCTTTTTCGTTTTTACTTTTAGTTTCTTCTACTTGTAGCGTATCTCGACTTCGTTCTTCATTTTTAGTTTTTTCTGCATGTTTTAGCTGCTCATTCAAAAATGCCTCCAAGCTATCCAGCTTAATGTTTTTAATATCTGTTTGCAGTGTTATTGTTACTCCTTGTAGGAGAATTTGAGATGGAGCATTACTTATGAATTCTTCTACAGTTTTATAACTGTTAGTTTTACAGTAGTTATTATATAATTCACTGCTTTCTTTGGGCACTTTTATGTTGACTATAAAATTTTTTTCCCGGGAAAGGCAGATTTTGAAAAAATCAATTAAAGATTTTATTTGAAATGGTCTTGTATTAAAGGTGTCTTGATCTGTTGCTGTTAGCTTAAATGAAAATTCTTGTATATTACTTTCAATACTTCTCGAGCGAATGGTACTGATCTTAATTATTTCGCTAGAAAGTGTTTTGCTTATGTTTTTGGATCTTTCCTTAAAGAGCTTGGGTAAATACTCTATTTTGTACTTATTATTAGTTTCAATGTCACTGTTGTGCATGGTTGATACAGCAAAATTCATCAGTATAAAGGTAAATAAAAAAAATTAATTGGTCAATAAATTAATAATTAGAATGGGGCAGTTTTTCGGATTGTTGATGATATTTAAAATTTTACTATAATGAAAGTTTAAGCCAGCGTTTCTAAGATGAATAAAGAGCTACTGAATGAAATACCTTCACTTGAGGATAAAGCAGTTTCTGAAATTGAGAGTGCTTCTTCTTTACAAGATTTAGAAAAAGTTAGGCTATCATATCTGGGAAAAAAGGGAGTAATTAAAGCTTATTTTGACAACTTAAAAGAGATAGAAGACGCAGGAAAAAAGCGCAATTTAGGCGAAGTTATCAACGTTTTACGTAATAAGCTAGATCAGCTTATAATGAATAAGGAAAATATACTAAGAACCGAAGAAGTTAACTTTAAATTGCAGAACGAGGCAATTGATATCACGTTGCCTGCAAGGCCAGAAAAAATTGGCAGGGTTCATCCACTCAGTAAGGTTATAAACGAAGCAAAGCTCATTTTTGCACATATGGGTTTCAAAGCAGTTGATGGTCCTGATATCGAAGATGAATTTCATGTATTTGATGCACTGAATACTCCAAGTCACCACCCTGCGCGGGAGGAGCAAGATACCTTCTACTTAAAGAATAAAATAAACGACAAAAGAATGGTGCTGCGCACTCATACTTCATCTGTGGAGATCAGAACTATGGAAAAAGCGAAAACTTTTCCGATTAAAATCGTAGCTCCTGGTAGAGTATATAGAAACGACTTTGATGCAACTCACACTCCTATGTTTCACCAGATAGAGGGGTTATATGTCAGTGAGAATGTCAATATGGGTCAGTTAAAATTTACTATTCATCACTTCCTTAATAAGTTCTTTGGCGATAAAGGGTTAAAGATACGCTTTCGTAATAGTTTTTTTCCCTTTACTGAGCCTTCTGCAGAAGTGGACATAAGTTATAAAGGTAGTAAATGGATAGAAGTACTGGGGTGCGGTATGACGCATCCAAATGTATTTCAAAATGTTGGAATAGATCACACTAAATACAGCGGTTTTGCGTTTGGCATTGGTATAGAAAGGCTTGCAATGCTAAAATATCAAATTAGCGACTTAAGGAGCTTTTATGACAACAAAATCAGCTGGCTTGATCATTACGGTTTTCATTTTTCATCTTTAAGATAAGTGATAAGTAAAACTCATACGTTCGTTATACTTGCTGCAGGGCATGGCAGGCGGATGAATTCAGATTTGCCTAAGGTCCTACACAAAATAGGCAGTTTTTCCATGCTCCAGCATGTCATTTACAATGCAAAACAGTTAAATTCTGAAAATATTGCTGTTGTAGTTGATCTGCCTTTAATTGAAAGACTAAAGTGCTTTAAGGATATACAGTTAATTACACAAGAATTAACACTTGGCACGGGAGATGCAGTCAAAACTGCGATGAGAAACCTGAAAGAATTGCCAGATTCGAGCATAATTATTGTGCAGTATGGAGATACCCCACTCATAAAAAGCAGCACAATAACTAAAATGGTTAGTTGCTTAGAAGGCAAGGCTCTAGTTTGCCTAGGTTTTAGGACAAGCAATAAAGAATACGGTAGGTTAATTATTGAGAATGGTTCCTTAAGAGAAATCGTAGAAGCAAAGAGTGATAAAAATAGTCATGAAGAGTTTCTTGCCAATGCTGGAATAATGGTTGCATATGCAAAGAATTTACGTGAATTGGTGGAGAAAATAGAGTGCAATAGCTTAACTCATGAGTATTATTTGACCGATATAGTTTCCATTGCAGTGAGGAGTAATTTAAATGTCGGTTACGTTATTACGGGTGGAGAAGAAGCAACTGGAATAAATAATAGAAATGACCTTATAAAAGCTGAATTTTACTTTCAAGAAAATAAAAGAAAAGTTTTTACCGACTCCGGAGTAACGCTTGTTGCGCCAGAGACTGTTTTCTTTTCTCTTGATACGCAAATTGCCAGAGATTCAGTTATTTACCCATACGTTTTTTTCGGTCCTGGAGTGAAAATAGAGTCTGGTGCGAAAATACTGCCATTTTCGCATTTAGAAAACTGCTTAATTAAAAGTAATGCTGAGGTCGGTCCATTTACCAGAATACGTGGAAATACAACAATTGATAATAAGGCAAAAATAGGAAATTTTGTGGAAGTGAAAACAAGTGAAGTTGGTCAAAACACTAGAATAAAACACTTAAGTTATATAGGAAATACTAAGGTAGGACAGGGGAGTAATATAGGAGCAGGCACTATTGTTTGTAATTATGATGGGAAAAATAAACATGAAACAAATATTGGGAGCAATTGCTTTGTTGGCGCCAATAGCTCGCTGATTGCGCCACTTAATATTCATGATGAATCTGTAATTGCAGCAGGTAGTGTTATAGTTGAGGATGTACCAGAAAAAAGCCTTGCAATAGCAAGAGAAAAGCAAGTGATTAAAAAAATAAAGTAATTTGACTATAATTATCTATTTTTAACGTTTATATGTGTATACATGCGTGTACCGATATTTAGAGGTAAAAATGAAAAAATTATTTACTTTAGTAGCTATATTGCCTGCTGTTTCTTTGTCAGTACCATGTTTTGGAGTTGATTGTGTTAGAGATAGGATCTATACTTCTTCGTCATACAGTTCTGGCAATTTTAGTCATAGTATCGGTTATCACTACACAAACAGCGTAAAAATTTCAGTTGAGCCTATGATTTCAGTTGCAAATATTTTTAAATATAGACTGCAAGGAGGAATTTTGGCAAATTCACGTTATCACTACGAGTTTACAAACACAGATATCACTCTATATGTTAATGTTGGTATAGGTGCTGCTATTGATTTTGTTGGACAGTCAAAGTTTGGTTTCTCATATAAAATAAGCTCTGGTCTTGATTTTCCGCTTTCTTCAAGGACAAGTGCTTTTGCTGGTTATAGTCTATTGAAAGCATTTGAAGATTATAATCATGGATTTGAGCTTGGAATAAATTATAACTTATAAAATCCCAACTGAATAGCAACAGGTTGTACTTTTTTCAAATTGAAGCTGAATTTTTGCTAGATAATTAATAAGCCTTATTATGGAGTTTTAATTAGAGACCTGCTATAAAAGCAAAGTGAGGGGGATTAAAAATGACCAAGTTTTGCTTCTGTTTAAAACAAGATTTTTTGAGAATTAATTATTGTCTGAGAAAAAGCAGATAAAGGGTGAAGAAAGATAGAAGTATTTAAGTAGCTCAGAAGGAGCATTAAGTCATGTTTTTTATTTATATTGACAGCATATATGACATCGTTTACGATTAAAGTTAATAACAATAATTTATATTTATCATGTTTGCAGTAATTGAGACTGGTGGAAAGCAATATTTAGTAAAAGAAGGCAGTATAATAAAAGTAGAGAAGTTAGAAGCTGAAGAAAAAAAAGAGGTGGAAATCAATAAGGTGATTTGTATTTCAAATAATGGCTTATCTTATTCATCTAATGCTACTGTTAAAGCTGAAGTATTGGAGCAGTGCAGGGGGGAAAAAATTATAATCTTTAAGAAGAAAAGAAGAAAAAATTACCGTAGGAAAACTGGTCATAGGCAGTATATAACTGTTCTTCGTATCAATGAAATTAATCTTCAAAAGTAAGAGGTAAGATATGGCAACTAAAAAATCAGGTGGTAGTTCCTGTAATGGTAGAGATTCAGCAGGTCGTAGGTTAGGAATAAAGAAGAATGGGAAAGTTATTCCTGGTAACATAATTGTGCGCCAAAGAGGCACAAAATTCCATCCTGGGAAGAATGTTGGTATAGGTAAAGATCATACGATTTTTGCCAAAGTAGAAGGCTGGGTCAGCTTTAGAAGGTCAGCAAATAAAAAGACTTTTATTGATATCTTGCCTACAGATAATATGAAAGCTTCAGCTTGAATAAATCAGGGGTCTGTAGCTCAGGTGGTTAGAGCGCACGCCTGATAAGCGTGAGGTCGGAGGTTCAACTCTTCCCAGACCCACCATTTAGTAATTATTAACTGTGTTTTTATAGCGGTTTTGGTATTGTATCAGCAGAAACCTAAAGCATGAGTTTATATAAAAATTTAATAACCAGTGAATCAGTGGCGGCTGGTCATCCAGATAAAGTAGCAGATCAAATTTCAGATGCAATACTTGATGAGTACCTTTTCACTGATCCTTTTGCGCGAGCTGCAATAGAGACTTTAGTCACCAAAGATAACGTTATTATAGCTGGGGAAGTATTCGGACCTAACATCAAAAATAGCAGGATTGAAAGTATTGTACGGAATACAATAAAAGATATTGGTTATGAGCATGATGGTTTCCACTGGAGAAAAGTGAAGGTAAATATACTGCTGCATGAGCAATCAAATGACATTGCAATAGGGTTGGATCAAGGTGCTGGAGATCAGGGCATAATGTATGGCTATGCAACAACAGAGACAGAAAACCTTATGCCAGCACCCATTTTTTATGCACACTCGATTCTGAAAAATATCATGAGTGCAGTTAAAGAAGTAAAACTTGGTCCGGATGCAAAGTCACAAATCACTTTGGCATATGAGAATAACCTCCCGGTACGTGCTGAAAGTATTATTGTCTCAATACAGCACCCTGAGGATTTGGATCAATCAAAAGTAAAAGAAATAATTTACCCTTACATAGTTTCATCTTTACCTGAAGGATGGATGTGTCCTGAGGAAAATCTCTTAGTCAATCCAACTGGTAGATTTGTTATTGGTGGGCCAGTTGGTGATTGTGGATTAACCGGACGAAAAATTATGGTTGATACTTATGGAGGTTATATTCCACACGGTGGAGGGGCGTTTTCCGGAAAAGATGCAACCAAAGTTGATAGATCTGCAGCTTATATGGCAAGATACCTTGCTAAAAATATTGTCTTTGCAGGTTTGGCTAAACGCTGTCTTGTGCAGCTTTCTTATGCAATTGGTATATCACAACCCACTTCATTCTATATTGACACATTTAGTACAAATACGATAGATGAAAAAAAGATTAAAAAGTTTATTGAGAGTAGTGTAGATTTATCAACAAAAGGCATAATCAAGCATTTATCGCTTAATCGTCCTATATATAAACGTACAGCCTGTTATGGACATTTTGGTAAAGAGTCAGAAAATGATGGTGGATTTTCTTGGGAAAGCATGAACTTGTCTGCTGATCTTTGTAGAGAATTCAATATAGAAGGTAATAGTAAAATTTCTTTAGGTTGCTAAAATTTTTGATTTACAGCCCCATATTTATATACTAGCTTATTGTTAAAGTATAACACGCTTTTTCATAATAATTATACCACGTTGATAATAATTTTTATATTCAATTTTTATTGTGAGGCTTATAAAGTGTATAACGAAATAGAAGGAGAACTGTACAACGTAATTGTAAAAGAGTTTTCCGATCTTATTGATAAGATGAAAGAACATCCTTTTTATGTTGCATTAATGAATGGTACTTTAGATTATAAAAGATTTAAATTTTACCTTCAGCAGGATTTTCTAGGTTCTGTAGATTGCGCTCGTGCTCATTTAGTTGTTGCAGCTAAAGTTAATGATGTTGAAATAATGAGTAGGTTAATCGATATAACAAAAGGAGCATTTGATTTTCGAGAACAATATAAGAAATATTTCGAGGATTGTGATTTATCTGATAATCATAAAAAGTCAAGAGCTTGTTCTGCCTGTGTTGACCTTTTCATGAGTACTGCGTATCATAATTCTGTTACTGAGACCTTAGTGTTGTCTTATTCTCTCTTTAATGTGTACCAAATTGTTATATGCCATATGGCAAATGAGATAACAACTAAGGGGATTAAAAATAACAAATACAAAAAGTGGATTGATGTCTGTAATAGCAAAGGAATGGACGCGGTGATTGAAGAGGTTAGTGATATTACAAGTAGGCTATACAAAAAAGCTAGTGACTGTGAGAAGGAAAGGATATATGAACTTTGTAGGAAAGGACTGGAACTAGAGATAACGTTTTTAGATGAGGCATATTACTCTAATATACCTCAATAAAAATGCATTAGCACAAGTTGTTTACGTTGTCAGTATTATAGTGTTCAGTGGTATAATTAAGAGTTGTTATGGGTCAAATCTTTTAAAGGATATAATTAAGCATCCTTTTAATGTTGAATTGGCGAGTAACACTCTAAGTATAGAAAGTTTCAGATTCTATATTCAACAAGGTACATTACTCTTGAGTGATTAGACCTCTTTCAAAATTCACATCATCAACTCTAGATTGTAAATTCCAGCTATCAAATTGAATCTCAATCCAAAACGTTTTCGCCGATTGCGATATTTATCTGCAATAATTTTAAATCTTTTAAGCAAACCGATTACATTCTCAACCACAACTCTTTTGCTTGCAAGCTCTTGATTTTCTTGCTTTTGTTTCTTAGTCAATGGGTGCTTTTTCGTTTTTCTATGTGGCAATTCAACATTTGCGTGAATTTTTTGTAGACCTCTGTAACCGCTATCTGCTAGGACTTTGATACTTGGTAGTATGTGCACTTTTGACTCCTTAAAAAGCCGAAAATCATGTTTCCTACCATTTGAAAAAGACGTGCAAATGATCTTTTTGCTTTCTTTTTCCGAAATAATCTGTGTTTTTATACTGTGCTTTTTCTTTTTTCCTGAATAAAATCTTTTTTGCTTTTTTTGGGTCTTTCCACAGGAGTTTCTGTTGCATCTATCACTAAAACCTCATATTCTATATCACTTTTTAGAACCTCTTTTCGCCCTGGCAATGCAAAATCCGGATGTTTTACCAATGTATTTTCAATCCACTTTATGATTTTATAGGTCGTACTTTCGCTCATACCATAACTTCGACCAATGTGGAAATATGTCCGATATTCACGAAGATATTCCAATGCCATAAGTAGCCTGTCTTCTATACAGAGCTTGCTTTTACGCCCACTTTTTGCTTTTTTCCTTCTATCTTCTTCATCTAAAATTTCTACCATCCTGTTGAAAGTTGCCTTCTTTACTCCTGTCAGACGACGAAACTTCTCTTCATCTAACTCCTTAGTTTCTTCATATCTCATACTTTTAAATGTATGATTTTATACTAATTTTTTGCTCTTTTCCAATTTTGAAAGAAGTCTATTATATTCGTACTATCTTAATTACTGCATCCAGGGTAGAAGACTGTAACAATGTTGTTTCACTTATTAGGGTGGCTCGAGGGGCAATTGCTATTGAGAGAATTTTGCATAACCACTACTTTACTATATATGCTATAAGTCGTGGAGAGAAATCTCTTGAGTGCTTAAATTTCACTAATTTTCTTTTGTCTACCTCATATAGCAACACTTATGAAGCTATAAACCCCAGTTATGGATTAACCAACGAAGTAAAGCTGAGAAATACAGGGCTTTTTCGATTGCATTGAATAAGAAATGAGGGTAGAAAAAATATGTACCAAGAAATTTACTGTGGATCTATGCCGAGTGTGCTCAAGTTCAAATTTGTTTTTTAGGCAGCCAAAAACCGTTTCAACAATCGATCTTTTCCCTAGTAAAATCTTCTCTTTCAGCGAAATCAGTGCATTTTTCATACCTTTTTTCACTTTAGTGACGAGTTTTAGACCTCTATCGAATAGTTTCTCAAAGAGCTCTTTCTTTATATAGCCCTTATCTCCAAACAAAAGTCCAGTTAGTTTTTTGGTTAGAGTTGGTACAGGTTTTCTGTCATCGACGTTACCTCTGGTTAGCGTAACACCTTGAATTTCACCTATTTCATTGATTACTACATGTAATTTAAAACCAAAAAACCAGCCGTAAGTATTCTTTCCTAACTCTGCTAATCCTTTGAAAACCTTATTTCTTGAGATTCTTTTTCGATGGCATACTGCTATTGAAGTAGAATCTATGTAGGAAATCCCGGTCATTTTTGCTTGTTCACAAAACCATTGCAAAAGTAATGCTAAATACCACAAAACTCGCGGCTTTAAGGCAATAAATCTGTGATATGAAGGCAGCTTTGAAAACTCTGATCTATAGAATAACTGAAGATAACAAAGATAAAAAGCCTTGAAGTTTTTACATGGTGATTTATGGTATAATAGGATTATGGTTAGAATTTCTGAGTGCGCTATTTCTGGTACTCTGGTTGGTTTTTTGCCGTTTGATAAGAACCTATTTGCAAAATTATCATCTACCGCACGACAAAAATCCTCGACGCAACAGTACAGTTCTGTAATATCTTTCTTCATGGGTAACCTCTTATTATTACTAAAATACTCGAGTTTACCCTGTTTCCCTCTTCTTAGTTATACTTTTATCTATTTTCTAATCCATAACTGAGGTTATAACAGTTTTGTATTCTTACATGTTTATATACAAGACTATCGTTGATAGTATGAAAAATAGATTCAAGAAAAATAATAGATATAAGGATTGGTTTGATTTTTATAGCGGTAGTTTTATAGAATCTGGATGCATTATTTTGGAAAATATTGTTGATGAATATTGCAGCAGGGCAAGAGAAAATGAAAAGAGCAGAATGCTGAAGTTATTTAAGATAAGCGCCCAATTCATATTGGATTTTTTGAACGGTGCATATAATTTTTCACAAATCAATCAAGATTTTGAGGAATATTGACAATTTTAAGCTAATTTGTATCCTTAATAAGTATTTTTTAAAATGCTATGAAAAGTAAAGAACATGATTTTCATTTAGTAGATCCAAGCCCTTGGCCAATTGCTATATCAGCGGCAATTCTTATTCTTGCACTTGGATTAGTTGGCGCGCTTCATAAACAAATTTTCGGAATGTTTTGTTTAGTTCTGGGAATCTCCGCAGTATCAGGGGTGCTGTTCTATTGGTGGAGAGATGTAATAAGGGAGGCCATTTATGACAAATGTCACACTGCCATTGTAAAACATGGACTCAAATTTGCAATGTACTTATTTATTCTCTCAGAGGTCGTGTTTTTTATAGTGTTCTTTTGTTCATTCTTTAAAGCTTGGCTTGATCCAGTTTTTTTATTTGAGGCGTTTTCTCCTGCAAAAAAAGTTGAATGGCCCCCTGAGGGAATTTTGCCACCTGATCCGTGGTCACTACCATTCATGAATACATTAATATTATTGCTTTCTGGTACAACAATTACTTGGGCAAATCACTCTTTACTTGAAAATGATAAAAAGAGCATGATTAAAATGCTGTCCATAACTATATTGCTTGGGTTTTTTTTTATAATAGTGCAAGCAATAGAGTATCATGAAGCGAGTTTTTCTCTACAAGAAACAGGAGAAAAGCTTATTTATACATCCAATTTTTATATGATTACCGGTTTTCACTGCGTACATGTTATAATAGGGATAATATTTTTATCAGTGTGTTTATTTAGAGTGCAGAAAGGCCAATTTACACCTCAGGACCATTTGTGCTTTGAGTTTGCCTCCTGGTATTGGCACTTTGTAGATATAGTCTGGATATTTTTATTTTTATTTGTCTATTGGTTAAGCGTTTATTAAGTGGTGAAAATAATAGGTCTAGATCCAGGGATAAGCAAGACTGGGTGGGCCATTATCAGCCTGAACGAGAAAAATAATATTGAATTTTTGGGCGGCGGTACCATATCAACTGACAATAAGCTCAATACAGATGAACGCCTATATGTAATTTTTGAACAATTAAAGAAAGTAATTTCCCTATACTCTCCTGATGAAGCTGCGGTAGAAAAAATTTTTGTTAATAAAAATCCTAAATCTTCACTAACTTTAGGATATGCAAGAGGAGTTGCAATTTTAGCATTAAAAATAACAGATCTTCCTATAAGTGAGTATGACGCGAACTACATAAAAAAAAGTATTACCGGAAACGGCCATGCTGATAAGGATCAGATTATATTTATGGTGAAGCAAATAGTTAAAAATTTGAGTATAAAATGTCACCATGCTGCTGATGCTCTTGCTGTAGCAATTTGTCATGCTTATACGAAAGGTTCTTGTTTTGTTGAGTAACTTTTATATGAGATTCAGTTTGAAGATTTCCAGATCTGGAAAAACTATTTGATTGTATTTATTTTGTCTAACGTTCGTTGTAAAATGATACATGCGGAGATTTTATCATCTATTTTTTTCGATTTTGTGATTGATATTCCAGTAATTTTTAGTGTATGAGTTGCGATAGATGTTGAGAAGCTTTCGTCTTGTAAGTATATATGTACTTTATATTTTTTTATTATTTTATTTGCGAATTGGATTATGGTTTTACACCATTTAGTTTCTTGCTCGTCCATTTTTAATGGTAGTCCTATTACCATTGATCCAGCTTCATTTTCTTTAAATATTCTATGCAAATAACCTAAATCTTTGCTCATATTTTTTCTATAATATACACTATGAGCTGTAGCTATAAGCTGTGTTTTATCGCTAAACGCTATGCCTATTTGTTTTTCTCCCATGTCAAGGCACATTATGCGCTTATCTTTTGGAATAGACTTTAGAAACTCATCTGGATTTTTATGTAGCATCTATTGGCATGACAAACATTCATCGTAGTCAATATCTGTTTTTTGTTGCAATATTTCACTTTTTTTGAATATGTCATGCGAGACCTTATCGGCTCTCTGCATTGATTGTGATCTGCAGTAATATAAGCTCTTCAATCCTTTTTTCCAAGCAAGCATGTGTATTTTGTGCAAGTAACGTTTATGTATGTTGGCAGGTAAGAACAGATTTACTGATTGAGATTGACAAATATACGAAGTTCTATCACTTGCATGTTCTATAATCCATCTTTGGTCAAGCTCGTACGCTGTTTTAAATGTCAATTTTTCATGCTCACTAAGAAAATCTAAATGCTGAACGGAACCCTCGTTTGTTGAAATTGAAGACCATATTTTATCATTGTCTTGATTTTTTTCTGCTAATAGTTTTTGCAAGAATTTATTTCGCACTACAAATGAGCCTGTAAGTGTCTTTTGTATGAATACGTTTGCTGCATATGGTTCTATTCCAGGAGAGGTATTACCTGCAATAATGGAGATCGAGGCAGTAGGAGCAATAGCGAGCTTGTGTGTAAATCTTTCCATTAGATCAACTTCTTTGGCATCAGGACATGCCCCCTTTTCTTCTGCTAATTTTTTAGAAACTATATCTGCTTGCTCGCGTAAATACTTAAATATTTTTTTATTCCATTGTTGTGCTGTTACTGATTCAAAAGGAACCATTTTGCTTTGTAAAAATGAGTGAAAGCCCATCACGCCAAAACCAATACTGCGTTCTCTTATTGCAGAATATTTTGCTCGCTGCATTTCACTTGGCGCTTTATTTATGAAATCTTCCAATACATTGTCAAGAAAGCGCATTATATCTTCTATGAAGAGTTTATTGTCTTTCCATTCTTCGTAGTACTCAAGGTTTACGGATGATAGACAACACACAGCAGTGCGTGACTTATTCAGGTGATCATAACCTGTAGTTAAAGTTATTTCACTGCATAGATTTGACATCTTGATATCTAAGTTGAGCTTTTTGTAAGATTCTGGCTTATTGTTATTTGTTGCATCAAGGAAAATAATGTAAGGTTCTCCAGTTTCAACTCTTGCTGTTAATATTTTGACCCATATGTCGCGTGCTTTTACGGTTGAAATAACCTTATTATTATGAGGGCTTATTAGATTCCATTCTTGGTCATTCTCAACAGCTTGCATAAATTTATCTGTTACTATTACAGCATGATGTATATTTAATGCTTTGCGATTTGGGTCACCGCCTGTTGGCTTGCGTAAATCCAGAAACTCTTCTATCTCCGGATGAAATACAGGAAGATAGACTGCTGAACTTCCTCGCCTTAAGGATCCCTGACTAATTGCAAGCGTTAGAGCATTTTGCACTACAATAAATGGAACAATTCCTGATGTTTTGCCGCTACCTTTTACACTTTCGCCAATTGAACGTAGATTTCCCCAATAACTACCTATGCCTCCACCACGTGCAGCTAGCCAAACATTTTCATTCCATAAATCAACTATTCCCTGCAAGCTGTCTTCAGTTTCATTAAGAAAGCAAGAAATAGGTAATCCTCTCTTAGTGCCACCATTACTAAGTATTGGTGTTGAAGGCATGAACCACAAGTTGCTCATGTAGTCATAAAGACGCTGCGCATGTTCTTTATTATCAGAATAGTAATTACCAATACGTGCAAAGAGGTCTTGATAACTTTCATTTTCTATTAAATACCTGTCTGATAGAACTGCTTTTCCAAAATCGGTTAATTTGCTATCCTTTGCATAATTAATAGTAATGTTATTCATAAAGTTCCTTTTATTCTTTTATTACATATAGATACTTAAAAGCCACTTTGAGCGATTTTTAAGTGAGGTTTTTCAGATTTTTTTGTTGATGCTGTAATGCAAACAAGATACCGTCAACCTGACTGCCATATATTTTACAGTAACTCATATAACTTATCTGCATATTTATTTCTTTTGCAACATGTTGAACATAACTTTCTGAGTGACGAAAATAGTCTCCTTTGTTTACAAAGTCAATACCTTCACCTTCCTTTCTTCTTATTAAACATACGATAACTCCTTTTTTACTTATAAATCTTTTTGCTAATTCCAATTCTTCTTGAAAATTATATAGATAATGTAGCACTTCAGCAAAGATAATTACATCATACTTCTGGTTTTTCTCTTGTTTAAGAAACTCTTTCATTTCCATATGTATTAATTCATTGTAAACAGGCTTACCTTGTATAAAGCATCCTCTTGCTATATTTAGCATTCTACTTGAAATGTCAATTCCTGTTATGTGGCTTTCAGTACTATTTATTTTCAAGAAGTGACCACATATTCCAGTCCCACAACCAAGGTCAAGTATATTGAGCTTAGAAGTGGAGTTGTTGAAGATTTTTGTAATTATCATGTGTACAAGTTCATGCCCTCTATATTGTTTAGCAATCAACCAATGCTCAACAAAATATTCACCTGTGTAATCAAAATATTGTCTTATGAGGTTTTTTGGCAATTCTGTAATAGGCGCTGAGTTTGTCATTTTTTTTACATAGTAAGACGCCTCCTCGTGGTCACTATCTAATTTTAGCGTCTTTGTTAAATAATTATAAGCTTTGTTAGTATTCCCTACCGCAAAATGACACCTTCCGATGTTATACCAGACTATAGGTAAATGGGGGTAAAATATGCTAATCAACCAAAATCGTAACTTTGCATCTGATATGCTACCTTTATAAAAGTGATATAAACCGATTTCAATGTTGGTATTTAACAGGTTTTTAGATTTTTCAAGAAGCATTATCATTTCTTTATGGAGAGTATTGTATTTATTCACAATGAAATGTTTTACTTTCTTAATATTTAATACGCCAATGAGCTTAGACATACAATTTAAAGCAACGTTTTTTATAAAAGAGAGATTACTTTTCATACATTAGAAATACTCCGAATGTTCATTATCATTTTTAGGCAATTGATTTTAACACATTTTATCTTACAAAATATCTTTTTCATTAATTTTTACTGTATATATAAGTTTACCGCATATTTCTCAGAACCTGTTCATAATCTTTTAAGGAGTAAAGAAGTGAAAGCAAGAACGACCATTTGTAAGCTAGTGTTGAGTTTCCGCTCGCAATTTTTCCACAAACGCCTACATTTTTCCAACCAAGCAAAAGAGCGCTCAACAACCCATCTCTTTGGCAGTACAACAAAGGTGTGTAATTCACTTCGCTTTATTACTTCGACCGTCGAACCAATAGTTGCTTTTATTTGTGTTGCAAAATTTTCTCCAGTGTAGCCTGCATCAACAAGTATATTTTTAACTTCAGAGAGTTTTTCTTTAGCATTTTCGACCATTTTCATGGCACTGCTGCGGTCGGTTGCTTCTGCCGTTGTTACATAAATCGCGTGTGGTAAACCTTGTGTATCTACTGCAATATGGCGCTTTATTCCTGAAATTTTTTTACCTGCATCGTAGCCCTTATTTTCAGCAGTATCTGCATTTTTTACGCTCTGAGCATCAATTATACAAAAACTAGTTCTTTCTTTCCGACCATTGCTGATACGTGTCTCTCCAACTAATTTTTTTTAATACACGCTCCAAAGTACTTTCTGTATCTTCGCTTGGTTTTTCACTCCATTTTTTAAAATATTCGTAACAACTTCGCCATTTTGGAAAATCTTTTGGCAGCATTCTCCACTGACAGGCACTTTTTAGGACGTACAGCACTGCACAAAATACATCATACAAATCAAGTTTTCTTGGTTTTGTTTTCTTCCTACTACTCTCCAGAATTGATCTGATTTTTTCAAATTGTTCTCGACTTATGTCACTTGGGTATAAATTTCTCATATATCCTTATTCATATACATCATCTCATAGTTTATCACTTTTTTGAGATTATGAACAGGTTCTCAGATTATACTGTTTAGGATTGCTAGTATATTGTTGTTGATAATATAAGTAAATGTTTTGTGCAAAAAGGCGTTGACATATTATTTGTTAGGTTATAATATATAAAAGATTAGTTTAATTTTTAGATGTTTGACAAGTTTTATGGTAGAGATTAATTTAATCTCAATTCAATTTTAATAATATTTAACTCTGCATATTCTGCATATAGTCGGATAAATAAATTATTAAGAGCACTTGATGGATGCCTTGGCGTTAAGAGGCGATGAAGGACGTGGCAGGCTGCGATAAGCTGTGGGGAATTGTCAACAAATTTTGATCCGCAGATTTCCGAATGGGCAAACCCAACTAGTTTAGCTAGTTATTACGTACTAAGTATGTAAAGCAAACTTGGTGAACTGAAATATCTAAGTAGCCAAAGGAAAAGAAATCAACCGAGATTCTGTTAGTAGTGACGAGCGAAAGCGGAAAAGGCTAGTGATTTAAGAATAAGAATTAGAATACTCTGGAAATAGTAACCATAGAAGGTGATAGTCCTGTATAAGTAGAAAGTCTTTTAAATCCTTGAGTAGAGCGGGGCACGTGAAATCCTGTTTGAATATGGGGGGACCATCCTCCAAGCCTAAATACTCCTTAACGACCGATAGTGAACAAGTACCGTGAGGGAAAGGTGAAAAGAACCCCGGGAGGGGAGTGAAATAGAATCTGAAATCAAGTGCTTACAAACAGTTGGAGCTCTATATCAATTTATTGATATTTAGAGTGACAGCGTACCTTTTGCATAATGGGTCAGCGAGTTAATCTATGAAGCAAGCTTAAGCCGTTAGGTGTAGGCGTAGCGAAAGCAAGTCTGAATAGGGCGTTTTAGTTTTATGGATTAGACCCGAAACCAAGTGATCTAGTCATGACCAGATTGAAGGTGTGGTAAAACACACTGGAGGATCGAACCAGTTAATGTTGCAACATTATTGGATGAGTTGTGATTAGGGGTGAAAGGCCAATCAAACTTGGAAATAGCTGGTTCTCCGCGAAATCTATTTAGGTAGAGCGTTGTATGTATGTTGTTGGGGGTAGAGCACTGGATAGACTAGGGGGATTCACCGTCTTACCAAATCTAACTAAACTCCGAATACCAACAATTAATTATACAGCAGGCACACTACGGGTGCTAAGTCCGTGGTGGAAAGGGAAACAACCCAGATCACTATCTAAGGTCCCAAAATTACAGCTAAGTGGGGAAGGAAGTAGAAAAACCATTACAGCTAGGAGGTTGGCTTGGAAGCAGCCATCCTTTAAAGAAAGCGTAACAGCTCACTTGTCTAAATAAGTTTTTCTGCGCCGAAAATGTACCGGGGCTAAAGCTGTATACCGAAGATGTGAGTGCTTATTGATTTCGATTAATAGGCGCGGTAGCGGAGCGTTCCGTAAGTCTGTGAAGGTGGTTTGTGAAAACTGCTGGAGATATCGGAAGTGAGAATGCTGACATAAGTAGCGTAAAAGAGTGTGAAAAACACTCTCACCAAAAATCTAAGGGTTCCTACGTTAAGTTAATCTGCGTAGGGTTAGTCGGTTCCTAAGGCGAGTCCGTAAAGGAGTAGTCGATGGCAATTAGGTTAATATTCCTAAACCTCTTAAGTGTGACGGGTTTCGTATTTGTATAGATCTTATTGGATTGATCTATGCTTAAAAGAAGCTCCAGGAAATAGCACTTATATTTATGAGGCCGTACCGCAAACCGACACTGGTGGATGAGTAGAGTATACTAAGGTGTTGAAAGAATGATGTTGAAGGAACTCGGCAAATTATACCTGTAACTTCGGAAGAATGGTAACCTGCTTTTAGGCAACTATGAGTAGGTGGCACAAAATAGGGAGTAGCGACTGTTTACTAAAAACACAGGACTCTGCAAACACGTAAGTGGAAGTATAGGGTCTGACGCCTGCCCGGTGCTGGAAGGTTAATAGGAAGGGTGCAAGCTCCGAATTGAAGCCCCAGTAAACGGCGGCCGTAACACTGACGGTCCTAAGGTAGCGAAATTCCTTGTCGGGTAAGTTCCGACCCGCACGAATGGCGTAACGATTTCTCCACTGTCTCCAACATCACTTCAGCGAAATTGAATTCCCCGTGCAGATGCGGGGTACCCGCGGTTAGACGAAGAGACCCCGTGCACCTTTACTATAGCTTTACATTGCTATTAAAAGTGTGATGTGCAGGATAGGTGGGAGACTTTGAAGTTATGGCGCTAGCTATAATGGAGTCAACCTTGAGATACCACCCTTTACACTTTTGATATCTAACTATGTTTCATTATCTGGAACTAGGACATTGTATGGTGGGTAGTTTGACTGGGGCGGTCGCCTCCTAAAAAGTAACGGAGGCGTGCGAAGGTAAGCTAGAGCTGGTCGGAAATCAGCTTGATAGTATAATGGCATAAGCTTGCCTGACTGCGAGGCTGACAAGCCAAGCAGAGACGAAAGTCGGTCATAGTGATCCGGTGATTCTGTATGGAAGGGTCATCGCTCAACGGATAAAAGGTACGCCGGGGATAACAGGCTGATGGTGTTCGAGCGTTCATAGCGACGACACCGTTTGGCACCTCGATGTCGACTCATCACATCCTGGGGCTGAAGAAGGTCCCAAGGGTTCGGCTGTTCGCCGATTAAAGTGATACGTGAGTTGGGTTTAGAACGTCGTGAGACAGTTCGGTTTCTATCTGCCGTGGGTGAAGGAAATTTGAGAAGGTCTGACTCTAGTACGAGAGGACCGAGATGGATATACCTCTGGTGTACCAGCTGTTATGCCAATAGCATCGCTGGGTGGCTATGTATAGATGGGATAATTGCTGAAAGCATATAAGCAAGAAACCCTCTTCAAAAAGATTTCCCAATTAAGGCCGTGGGAGACTACCACGTTGATAGGCTAGGTGTGGAAGCATGGTAACATGTGAAGCTAACTAGTACTAATAGCCTGATTGATTTATTTGCTTTCTATATGTGTGTATGCAGTGTTAAATATTAAGTTAAAATTGTTAAGTTAGAAATTTTTATTGACTTGGTGGCTATAGCAAAAATGAACCACCCGATCTCATCTCGAACTCGGAAGTGAAACTTTTTAGCGCTGATGGTACTTGAAAAGGGAGAGTAGGTCGCCGCCAAGTTTATAAAAATTTTTTTTTATCGCCTTTTAATAATTCTTTTATTACGAGAAGTCGCTTCTATATTCAAATCTAATAATTGCGGTCCAGGCTTGTTCTTATTCTGCTCTAAGTATTGATTTTGCTCAAATGCTAATTCCCATTGTGTACGATAACTAGATTCTTTATATTCATAAAAATCTTCTTTAACATTATTTATATTGAGATTTTTATCTTGTTCTTTTCTACTCTCTACCATTAAACAACCCACACCTGTTAATTTATTTTAAAAATTTTACTTATGTTATCATAAAAAATATAGTTGTAAATACCTTAATTGAGATTTTTTTTTATTTTATCTTTTTTAAGCAAATAGTTAGATCTTTTTGTAAGTTTTTATAATTTGCTTGCATAATGTTTCTATGAGTTAGTATTATGTAGTAGTGCCCTATATTACTTATATTTAAAATGCTAATTTTAGCAAGCATTCGTAGTTGCCTTTTTATTTTATTTCTTTTTGCTGCTTTTCCGGCTTTTTTACTGATAGCCAGACCTACTCTAATAGTATGAATGTACTTTTCAGGTTCTCTTTCTTTTATAGCGTACAGTGATATATAAAGCCCACGATAAAAAAGACTGTTGAGTGCTAACTTATTTTTGAAAGCAGAGGAAAAATCTTTTTTTTTATACTTACTATGCGCATAATTTGTTACACCCTAATGAACGGCGCCTATTAAGGATTTTTCTTCCAGCTCTTGTTGCCATACGTGAACGAAATCCGTGTCTACGCTTTCTTATCAAATTTTTTGGTTGAAATGTTCTCTTCATTGTTTTTAATTAATATAATTATTTATTTTAAATTATTTTACTTTATTGTCAAATGATGGTGAACTTGTATGACATTTTCGTAGAATAAAATTTGATGTATGGAAAAATGAATTCGGTGATAGTTATACCTGTCCTACTAATCCTTTTATTTTGTCTTAGTAGGTTTCAAGAAGTAAATAAGGTTAAATCTTATCTATATCTTAGTTGTGTATGGATGCTAACTTGGTTGTTAATGCTCTATAATAATTGTTTTGTAACTTTTATTTCTATAGCGTTACTTTTTTTCATGCTTGCTTTTATCTTTAAAAATAAAAGAAATAAGATAATAAAATTTTCGTTATTTGTAGCTTTGGCCATATCATTTTTTATCACTTTATTTATAATGCTATCTATTTTTATTCAATCCATTAATTTTTTTAATAAAGTAACTATTTCAGAATTCTTGTTTTGCTTGAAATGGGGCCACAATGTAGTTACTGTCAATGAAGAGAAGGTAGGATGTTTTGGTATAGCGCCGCTTTTAGTGGGTACATTACTTATAACTATTATAGCAATGTTAGTTGTCGTTCCGCTTGGTTTATTTTCTGCAATATATATTAGTGAATATGCGAGTGAGAAAGTGCGTTATATTGTTAATACAACTTTGCAAGTTTTGTCTGCTATTCCTACGGTTGTATATGGATATTTCGCGGTTGTGTTTTTGTCTTTCTTTATAAAGCAGGTAGCAAATTTTTTTGGTTTAAGTATACACTCAGAAAGTGCCTTAGTTGCCGGTTTATCGATTGGGATAATGATTCTTCCTTTTATTATTTCTTTACTCGAAGATGCCATAAGATCTGTTCCAAAAAGCTTGCGTTATGGCTTTATGGCACTTGGCGCAACTCCAGCGGAAACTATATGGCATATAACAATACCTTATGCAATGCCTACAATTTTAAGTGCAATTTTATTGTCAATTTCAAGAGTGATAGGTGAAACAATGATTGTGCTAATGGCTGTGGGAATCAACGCAAATTTGACTTTTAACCCTCTTAATTCAGTTACTACCATTACCGTGCAGATCGCTACACTACTTACCGGAGATCAGGATTTCAATAGTGTACAAACTCTTGCTGCTTATGCGCTTAGTTTAGTATTGTTTATTATTACTTGGCTATTAAATGCATTTGCATTGTTTGTAATGAAGCGTAACTAGTAAGCGTTTTAATGTTGCAAAATTTCTATTAATAATATAAGATTTATTTTTTTTAGAAGTTTTTTTATGGAATTATAGTGTTAGGTGATAAAAATAAAGAGATGAATATAGGTAGAGCGATTAAGGTAACTCAAGCAGTTGTTGATATAAAATTTGAAGGTGAATTGCCTAAAATATTTAATGCTTTAAAAAGCAAACTAAAATATAAGAATAAGGAGCTGGTTTTAGAAGTTTCGCAGCATATAGGTGACAATATAGTTCGTTGTATTGCTATGGATAGCACAGATGGCATGTCAAGGGGGGATGAATTTGTTGATACAGGTGCACCAATATCGGTGCCAATTGGGCGTTCAACTTTAGGGAGGATTTTTAATGTTGTTGGAGAGCTTATAGATGAGTGTGGTCCACTGAAGGGAAAATATAACTTAGAGCCTATACATAGAGCACCTCCAAGTTTTACTGAACAGAGAATACAGGAAGAAGTTTTAGTTACGGGAATAAAAGTTATAGATCTTCTTGCACCTTATCTGAAAGGTGGCAAAATCGGCTTATTTGGTGGAGCTGGTGTTGGTAAAACAGTCCTGATAATGGAATTAATTAATAATATAGCAAAAGCTCATAAAGGATTTTCTGTGTTTGCTGGGGTAGGGGAGAGAACGCGTGAAGGTAACGATCTTTATCACGAGATGATCACTTCAAATGTAATAAATACAAATGAGCATGAAAAATCTCAAGCTGTTTTGGTTTATGGTCAGATGAATGAGCCTCCTGGAGCAAGGGCTAGAGTTGCTTTAACGGCGCTTACTATGGCGGAGTATTTTCGTGACCGTGAAAACCAAGATGTTCTATTTTTTGTAGATAATATCTTCCGTTTCACTCAAGCTGGCTCTGAAATTTCTGCTTTGCTTGGAAGAATACCGTCAGCTGTTGGTTATCAGCCAACCCTTGCAACTGATATGGGTGCAATGCAAGAAAGAATAGCTTCAACAACTTCTGGCTCTATTACTTCTGTGCAAGCTATATATGTTCCTGCGGATGATTTAACTGATCCAGCTCCAGCAACTACATTCTCTCATCTTGATGCCACCACAGTGTTGTCAAGGCAAATAGCTGAAATGGGAATATACCCTGCTGTTGATCCACTTGATTCAACTTCTCAATCTTTATCTGCTGAAATCATTGGTGAAGAACATTATAAGGTAGCTTCTGAGGTGAAACGTATATTGCAAACTTATAAATCACTGCAAGATATTATCGCAATACTTGGTATGGATGAGCTATCTGATGAAGATAAAATTATTGTTGATAGGGCTCGTAAGATTCAAAAATTTCTTTCTCAACCTTTTCACGTTGCAGAAATATTTACTGGCATGCCTGGTAAATTTGTTTCACTTTCTGATACTGTTTCCAGTTTTAAAGGGATTGTTGAAGGCAAATATGATCACTTACCAGAGGCTGCTTTTTATATGGTGGGGAATATAGATGAAGCAATAAAAAAGGCTGAATTAATGCAGGCTGAAGCTAAATAAAAGTTAAAGATTATGAATACTTTTAAAGTGCAATTTTTCTCTCCTGATGATCAAATTTCATTCAGTGGAGTGGTTTCTCTTTCAGTAAATGGGCTCGAAGGGGAGCTTATGATTTTAGCTCACCATGCTCCTTACTTAATTTATTTATTGCCTGGTATGATTACTGTTAAAATGAGTAACCAAACAGAAAAGAAGGTTGTAATTGATAGTGGCGTATTAGAAGTTGCAAATAATAATTGTAGCATTATAACAAGTCAAATTCAGGTTTTTGATCGTGCAATTCATGATGAGAAATCGTTTAAAAATAAGAGAATTAGTATATATTTAAGTTATCTTGATGAGAAGTTTCTTTCTTAGTTATTTTAGGCAAAAAGTCAATTATCATTCAAGTGGCTATAAGATTTTTGTTCAGGGAGCTCTTTTTTTGTCATCCCAGAAACCCCAGGGTGTTATCCAAGTAGTACTTTTTTTGTCATCCAATTTTTCTGTCATCCAGTATTCTCTTCCCTGTCATTTTTCATAATACCATTCTTTTTTCTGGATCCAAGTAGTCAAGCTACTTTTAACCTCAGTTATGGATTAGAAAATAGATAAAAGTATAACTAAGAAGAGGGAAACAGGGTAAACTCGAGTATTTTAGTAATAATAAGAGGTTACACATGAAGAAAGATATTACAGAACTGTACTGTTGCGTCGAGGATTTTTGTCGTGCGGTAGATGATAATTTTGCAAATAGGTTCTTATCAAACGGCAAAAAACCAACCAGAGTACCAGAAATAGCGCACTCAGAAATTCTAACCATAATCCTATTATACCATAAATCACCATGTAAAAACTTCAAGGCTTTTTATCTTTGTTATCTTCAGTTATTCTATAGATCAGAGTTTTCAAAGCTGCCTTCATATCACAGATTTATTGCCTTAAAGCCGCGAGTTTTGTGGTATTTAGCATTACTTTTGCAATGGTTTTGTGAACAAGCAAAAATGACCGGGATTTCCTACATAGATTCTACTTCAATAGCAGTATGCCATCGAAAAAGAATCTCAAGAAATAAGGTTTTCAAAGGATTAGCAGAGTTAGGAAAGAATACTTACGGCTGGTTTTTTGGTTTTAAATTACATGTAGTAATCAATGAAATAGGTGAAATTCAAGGTGTTACGCTAACCAGAGGTAACGTCGATGACAGAAAACCTGTACCAACTCTAACCAAAAAACTAACTGGACTTTTGTTTGGAGATAAGGGCTATATAAAGAAAGAGCTCTTTGAGAAACTATTCGATAGAGGTCTAAAACTCGTCACTAAAGTGAAAAAAGGTATGAAAAATGCACTGATTTCGCTGAAAGAGAAGATTTTACTAGGGAAAAGATCGATTGTTGAAACGGTTTTTGGCTGCCTAAAAAACAAATTTGAACTTGAGCACACTCGGCATAGATCCACAGTAAATTTCTTGGTACATATTTTTTCTACCCTCATTTCTTATTCAATGCAATCGAAAAAGCCCTGTATTTCTCAGCTTTACTTCGTTGGTTAATCCATAACTGGGGTTTTAGGACACCGTCATTCTTTCAAAAAAATGATAACTAAGATTAAAGCGACAACATGAGGTTTCTCAGCTCTGGAAATTTCACGTTTAACTGCAAAAATAGATACTTATTTAAAAAATATCCTGTGACTTTCAGTCCTAACTGAAATTCTTGGAATGAGTAGCTGTTTTGTAGGTTATTATTGTATACATCATGCAACATTTGTGGAAAAGGTAGGAGTTTATCTGCATAATAATCTCCTGCTTTTTTTGACACTGCTCTACCAGTTTTTGGAGAAATAAATTGTAAATTTTCCTTAACACCTGTTACAGCGCATTTGGATAAGTCTAACTTGAATCCCAATTGCGTAAGAAGCAGAAGCTCTAAGTTAAGATAATGGCTTTGCCAAGACTGATTGTTGTGTTTAATTACATCGATGAAATATCGAAAATTATCATACAGTACAGCACAAGGTTCACTCTCTGGAAGCACTTTTTCTAAAATAGAGGAGAAAGAAACAATAGTAATGCTTTTTAACCTATCTTGAAAGAAATGATGGAATGGAGATTCGATTAATTCACACTTAAAAAAACCTAGGTTTTCAGGTAACTTAGCACTCCATTCTGCATGTAATAGATTACTTATTTGAAACTTATAATTGCTATTGTTTGTTAGCTTAGTTAATCCCCTGCGCTTTCCATGATTTTTTGTAAACAGAGAAAGAATTAAGTTTTTATCGCCGTATTTTTTAGCAGCTATAATGATGCCTTCATCTTTCCATCTCATCTAGAGTAATTAACCGTATTGACCGTATGATATTATAGAAATAGTAAAATTAGTACAGCAAAAACTACGTCTTTGAGCTTAAATCAACTAAAATATATTGACTTTATGTGCAATATTAGCTTTAAACCAGTAAAACAAGCTGCTTAACATATGCGTTTTTTCTGTTCTAATTATATTCTTTTTTTGTTTTTATGTTGTTTTTTGCTTTTTTCGTTATCTTCAACAAAAGCCCAAACGAATGATACGTCAGTTGTTCCTATACCACAAAGGAAAAAAGAAATAGTTGAGCACACTGTTGTAGCACAACCGAGGCAAATTATCGAAATGCAAGAAGAAGTCATTATTGACGAGGGTAAAGAATTCATTCCAATTCCAAAAAGAAAAAAAAGTGTAGGGAAAAAACTAAGAAGGGATGTTAGAGAGGCAAAAAATGAAATAGGAAACGAGAAAAGCGTTGAGAGCAAAAAGGATGAATTAGTTGTAACAGAAATTATTAACTCTATAAGAGACAAACTTACAAAATGCTGGAGCATTCCTGAAAGCGTAGCTTACAAAGAAAATTTTAATATAAAAATTAACTTATTATTATCCAGTCAAGGCGAGATAATTATGGCCGATGTAGCAGACAGTGATTCCTATCGAAATAATCCACTTTTTAGGTCGATAGCAGATAACGCAATGCGTGCAGTATATAAATGTAGCCCATTGACTGGCTTGCCTACTCAGCACCATCACATTTGGCGTGAAGTAACACTAGACTTTATTCTATAGCTAAAGTAATTCTATAAGCCGTTGCTTGTCTATGCTGAGGTACCACGAATGAACCGTGTAGGAAGATCTGGGCAAACTTTTAATCAGAAACAGCCAAAGATCTCTCTGAGATGTCAGTTTCTTTTGTATCTGCAACTTTACCGTTCTGATCGAATGAAATTTGCAGAGACTTACTGCTATACTTCCTTTTTCCTAAGAAGTTAGCTTGTTTAATTTTATATGAGACATAGTACCAAACATTGTCATCGAACTTTGATACTAATGTTGGTGATCCTAAAGTGTGAACTATTTTTTCTTTATCATCGCCTACTTTTACTCGGCTCCACAATTCAAAACTAATGCCGGGAACTCCGTGATTGTGAATAGTGTGTGTGCAGCTCACTGTAAATAATAAAATAAAAGATATTAATACTCGCATCTTTGTTGATAAATTACTTGAAGCTATAATACACTAATAAACTATCTGCCGTCAAATTTCAAAAAGTTAAATTGACTGATTCTCAATATTGCTTAATATAACTATTTACTTGAGAAAATAATAGGTGTCTTATGTCATTGTTAAAAGCAGATCCAATATACAAACCTTTTAATTACCCTTGGGCTTATGATGCGTGGCTGCAGCAACAAAGGATACATTGGATACCTGAAGAAGTTCCGCTTGCTGATGACGTGAAGGATTGGAAAACTAAACTTTCAAACGTAGAAAAAAATCTACTAACCCAGATCTTTAGATTTTTTACTCAAGCGGACATTGAAGTAAATAACTGCTACATGAGGCATTATTCAAATATATTTAAACCAACGGAAATATGCATGATGCTCGCAAGCTTTTCCAATATGGAAACCATACACATTGCAGCTTATTCTTATCTTTTAGACACAATTGGCATGCCAGAAAGTGAGTATCAAGCATTTTTAAAGTATGATGCTATGAGAAAGAAGTATGAATACATGTTAGAATTTGAGGAAAGCAAAAAACACGATAAAAAACATGTAGCTAAAACTCTAGCAGTGTTTGGTGCATTTACCGAGGGGTTGCAGTTATTCGCATCGTTTGCAATTTTGCTCAATTTCCAACGCTTTGGAAAAATGAAAGGCATGGGACAAATAATTGCCTGGTCAGCCCGTGATGAAACTTTGCACACCAATTCAATTATTATGTTATTTAATACATTTATTAAAGAGAATAATGAAATTTGGGACGAAGAATTTAAAGAGGAATTATATTCTGCATGCCGCACTATCGTTGAGCTTGAGGACGAATTCATAAAGCTTGCCTTTGATTTCGGAGACGTTGAAGGACTATCCGCAGAAGAAGTGCGCAATTACATACGCTACGTAGCAAACAGACGGTTAATGCAATTAGGTCTTGAGTCCATATATGGTGTCAATGATAATCCTATTCCATGGCTCGATGAAATACTAAATGGCGTTGAACATACGAATTTCTTTGAAAATAGAGTGACAGAATATAGCCGTGCAGCAACTCAAGGCACATGGGAGGAGGCTTTTACTGAAAACGACACGAATAATAAGTGAGTGCTAATTTTACTCTTCTTTGTCATGCAAGTAGCTGACACTGGAATCTAGAAAAAAAGAAGAACCTGTGCCGCTAATTTGATGATGGGCAAGCAGTCCGTTTGATTATGCATATTGATACTCCTATAAAAAATTTGGGTTGTTGAGTTTACCGTTTTTAAAATCCACTAGAATTCTAACAGTTTCTGGTGTATCCGTTCAGCAGAGTGGTTTAAGAAACAATAGATAGGAGATTTTGGAAAGCCCCTTTGTTTCCATGTTAAGTATAATGAAATTATCCGTTCGAGGAATGTGTTTCCTCGCTGTGATTGTGTAAAATATGAGTTTTTACGGTAAACGACATAATGCCGGATTTGCCGTTCAACGTGGTAATGGAATGGCTTTGTTGCATAGCAACCGAAAAAATCTGGCAGTTACTGACAAAATTCATTATAAAATAGCCATTTAACCTTTGAAGAAAAAATATGCCACAAAAAATGAGAGTCAGTAACCATAGCGAATATAACAAATTTCTCCAAGAAAGAGGAAGCATTTTTTGTTATATCAATGACGCTATAGAAAATTGGTACGAGAATTGTCCAAAAATGCAGGGCGGCAACTATATTTATAGTGATAAAGTTGTAATTTTGGTGCATATAATCACCAGTCTCTTTAGAATTGGTTTAAGACAAACAGTCGGATTTATAAAAGGATATTTGCAACAAATAGGAAGAGATTTGCAGCTATTCACAAGCATCAAAAGAAACTTAATATTAAGATAAATGATTGCAGAAAATAACATGGAAGATATCGAAATTGCTATAGACAGTACAGATATACAACAACACTCCTGAAGGAAAATAGCGAAGATAGAAAGTATCGCAGCTATAGAAAATTGCATGTAATGTTGAATATATAGCTGTAAAATACAGTAACGGTCTGATCACTATGGAGCTTGTGATTTGCTTAAAGAAGTTCATGCCATAAAAGCACTATATGCAGATAGGGCATATGATAGGCACAAGTTTTATAAATTGTGTAACGAATATGATATAAAGGCAAAAATTCCACCAATAAACAATGCGGCAGAACATCCAGAAATAGATTATATGTCTGACAGAAATGCTGCTATTAGATTAATAAAATTATACGGTGAAGATGGCGTGAAAGAATGGAAAAAGAAAGTAAATTATGGGAAAAGATCTTATGTAGAAGGTTTTTTCTCGCGACTGAAACAAACATTCTGGTTTAGTTTTCGGAACAAATCTGAGGTTAATCGTGAGAAGGAACTGCGACTCAAGTGTTATTTGCTCAATAAATTCACTGACATTGGTATGCGAAATGGCTACATGAATTTATCGTAAATTACTACCAGTATAAGGTGCGATGCAACAAGGTCATCCCAGACTGGGATGACAGGAGAAGGAAGCACTGGGATGACAAGAAAGGGCTACTCGGATGACAGAAGAAGGAAGCACTGGGATGACAGGAGAAGGAAGCACTGGAATGACAGAAGAAGGGCTACTCGGATAACAAGAGAAGGAGGCTACTGGGATGACACCATCATAAGGTGAAATGAGATCCCAGTGTCACGCACTGGGATGACAAAAAAAGGAGCACTGGGATGACAAGAAAGGGCTACTGGGATGACATAGCGGAGTGTTATCCCAGTCCTTTTTTCCGTCATTCGAGAACCGTATGACGTCATCCAAGTAGCGTGACTACTTGCTGGATTACCAAACCGCAGAAATTGGAGCACTTTCATCTTCTGGAATATCACAGTACGGTTGTGACATTACTCCTCTTACGGCGCCTGGAAAATTTGCATCATTCACGGCAGGATTGATTGCAATAGCATTTGTGAAAGTGGGATTCTTTGCAAATGCATTAGCTATAGCATCAGCATTGGAACCATCGGTTTTAACAAAACTAGTATCTACATCATGTTTAGTGTAAACATCTCTAGAATTAGCTTTGTCAGCTAGAGCAGATGTATCAGCTTTTTTTGCCAATTCATCATCTACATTTTTTTTAGTGTAAACGTCTGCAGTATTAGCTTTATTATTTAGATCAGTTTTCTTAGCAAAAGTAGTACCTATTTTGGTTTCAGAGATTTTGTCACTGCCATCTTTTGCATCGAATATGGCTTCAACAACCTCTTTTTTTGCTACTTCTTCTGCAAGAACTGATTTACCAGCCGTATTACCATCTATAGTAAGTAATTTTCCTAAAGCTGTTGCTAGACCATTTACTGTGTATTCCGTAGGTTGAGGATTACCATGTTTATGGTATATTAATTTAAGATCATTTCCTGTTACGTCTAAAGTATATTTATTACCCGTGTTATCTTGTAAAGTTACAATTTTAACCTGAGTTAAATCTGCTGTTGCTGTTCCTACAACACTTTCAAATTTTAAACCAGCCTCCATATCACTCTCCGTTAATTATAAAAACCATAGGGTGCATGAAAAAAGTATAATTTTCGTTAATGCTAGATTTTACATAAGATTTCCTTGAGGTTTTTTGCTTCAGAGTTCTTCTCTTGTCATTCCAGTCCCCTCTCCTGTCATCCGAGTAGCTGACACTGGGATCTCATTTTTCCATCATCAGAAACGTTGTACTTTAATATAAAACGGCTACTTTTATGCTCATCAACTTAACTAGATTCCAGTGTCAAGCACTGGGATGACAAGAAGGGGGCTACTGGGATGACACCGAAGGAGCTACTTGTTAGCGGCTAAGAGATACCGCGAATGAATCGCGGTATGACGTAGGAAAACCTTTCTTGGGTTAGCTATAGATGTAGGCCGAGTTGTGATCGTGATAAATGTGGTCGCTTGCGCAATCAAACATTTTCACAAAGCCATTCTCTAGATAAAGATTATATTCGTGATGTTGGTCTGATAATACAATATTATCTTGCTCCCCTAAATTGAAATGACTTGAGTCTGACAGCAATTCGTAATTTGGATTATCTATTTTACTAATGCTGCTTATTACCTTGCCATTGCCATTTGATATAGCTAAACTATAACTATCACCATCTTTCATTATCTTGATGGATACCTTATCTTCAGGTAACACTATAAGCTTTTTCGTATCATTATCGTGAATTACAAATTTGCCATCTTTAAAGTAATACTTGTCTTCCTGCAAAGCACCAACCTTATAATCTGATGTATGCAATTTGTTCCAGAAATCTAACACAGATTGCTTTTCCGCTCCTTCTGCTCTATCATAAAAGGCTTTCACATCATTGTAATCTATCGTTACATTTGCCTTATGCTTCCCTTCCGAGAATTGATCAGAGCTCCTTCCTATTTTCAAGATTGTGTCTTTTAACACTACCTGTTCTTGCTCTTTTTCCTCCACTGAAGCTGTTCTTTTCGTTCTTGTTAAACTTTGTGATGGAATTGGCTGATCAGACTGCATTTCGTCTTCTCTCATGACAGTTTGTTCTTTAGCGGCTTGTGCAATAACATTAGTAGTGCTATGAACTTCTGTCTTAGTTTCACTTACCTGCCCTTTTGGACTTTCAATTTGCTTCTCTTTTGTGAATATTCTCTGATAATCCGTGTAGCCTCTATTAGTGTCACCAATATCGCCATCACCTTGATCGAAAGTTATTTTTTTACTTCCATTTCCCATATTCTCAATTTCAACTTGAGGAGAAACAGATGCTAGGAAGTCGTTATAACTGTAGTTATAATCAGCAGAAAAGAATATTTTACCTTTGAAATTATGGAAGTTATTAGATAACATTCCAATTTCTTCATCACCATCAAACAATTTTACCTTAGTGGAATATGTTTGATCTTTTATTCTAACTATTTCACCACTGGAGTTTTTTTGTATGTGGTAATCATTTGGGTCGTACTTTATAGCAAAAAGTTTGCCAGAGCCATATTTCTCTAAGTTTATAAGGCCCACATTTACATGTTTATGGGAATGATCTCCCTTCTCATATTCATGTGCAAATATTGGATCTATGTATCTATATTCATCTGATATATTTGGCATACCTATTGGATGTTCATTCCCATCTTTCGTCACCGGAACAAGCTTATATGCTCCGTCTTTTTCCACTAATTTTAGATGAGTGATACTAGTTGGTAATTGAAATCTTACATTTGTTCCGTGATCATGAATAAATAGATTACCTTTCTCACTAATATAAAAACCCATATTTTTGAATGCATGTAGATTTTCGCCTCCTTGCTTTACAACCGCTTCGTATACATCGTCGTCTGTTCTATCTGTTCCTTTATTATCCAGTAATGTTCCTTTTTCCACGATTACTCCATTTGCCTTTTGCTCATCGGAATATTGTGCATGCTCTGAATCTTGATGATTCAAGATTTTGGTACCTCTAAGAAGCAGAGAATCTAAATCTTTTTGGATGTGTCCAGTGCTAGGATGCAACAACTCATTTTCATGTAAATGCGCCTCATCAAAGTATTCATCACGTTCAACTGTTCTGCCATCTATCAGAGAAGCTTTATAATGACCATTTTCTTTTGTAACTGCCATGTAAGCACCGCCTTCGTATGAAACATTTAAGTTGTGCAATATATCCTCAAAAACGAAAGTTTCTTTGGTTTGGCCTTCAACTTGTTTGAAGAATCCTGATTCACTTAATAATTCTCCAAGCTTTGTATTTCCGTCATATATAGAAAGTGCACCCATATCTCCTTTACCAAGAGCTTTTATAGAGAAAATCTTACCTTCTTGTGAATCAATTGTACCTCTGATCAAGTTTGGATCGATATTGACCAGCCCATCTAATATTTTTGCTGCTTGGGAATTATTTTCAATTTCATCAACAGCTTTGTTTTTTAGTTGATCAAACTTTAAAAATGCTGGTCTGTATTTTGTATTTTCCTCATTACGTAACTCTTCAATAGTAATCTCTCCTTTATGATATTTTTGATACATTTCACCACGTCCTTTATTCAAATTATCAAATTCATCTACCTGATTCTTAATTTCTGTATCATATTTTGATAATATCCTTAAAGCCTGATTTTTATACTCTAGACTGTTTCGGTATTCATTACCTTGTTGGTCAGAGTAAGTTAGTTTATCCTGTCCATCGGAAGTTTTTACTACCTTGAGGAAATGATATTCCTTTGATATATCAAGTGTATCATTTGTTGCCCTATTTATAGCACGAGCAACATCATAAAATGCAACGTGTTCTACAGGAGAAAAACTTCCAACGTTTTCTCCATCCATTTTTTCTATATTTGCTTTATAGTAGGATACGTTTTTAATTTCTCCACCCACTATTTCTTGACCAATTGCTATGAAATCTCCTTTTGTAACTTGCAAAGCGTTGAGATGTTCCATTGCAGTTTCTGTATCATTCTCAGCAAGCCAACTTTTGAAGTCAGTATCGTGTCCTTTTATGTCTTTCAAGAAACTTTTTGACTCATCTGAGTTACCTTGACGTAAAGCATCTAGGTAGTCTCTTAATAAACTAGGATCTTTTTCCTGTAAGTACATTATCAACGCATGACCTGTTTTATAAACCAAGCTATTTGCTTCGCTGTCCTTTGAGTATTCTAAACTTAAAATTTTATCTAAATCCAAATTTGCAGCTTCAGTTTTGTCGATACTTGATCCTTGAGAATTGAATTTATGATCTGAATGATGCTCAAAGTAGTCTGCAATTCCTTCCATTAATACTGTAGGTAAAGATTTGCCTCCTGTAGCCAAGTAAGTTAAACCATGTGCAAATTCATGCTGAAGGTTATGAACGCCACCTTGCTGGTAGACGTACATTTCAGCAAAAACGTCAGCTTTCCCTTTGTAGTAACATTTACCACCTTCGTCTCCAAGGTAAGAACCGAAACGCTCGCTTCCGCCAAGGTGAGTGTAATCATCCTTGTCATCAAACATGTAAATTTTAAATGTTTGTTCTGAACTGCCGCGTTCTAACTCGAATGCGTTTTTAAAATTAGTAGCTGTTTCTCTTATCTCACTTTCAATGTTAGCAACTTTACTTGCTCTTAAATTATGAGAATAAACCTCTACTTTAATATTTAAATCTTTAACTTCTATAACATGTGGCGAATTAAACCCTTTGCCATTATTGTTGAAATATTCTTCTTTAGTTATATTTTTATTTATTTGTTGATTGATTGTCATAATTCTAACCTCTAATTTATTAACTCTTCAAATATAAGGTGATCTCCCTAAAAAAAACGTAAATGCTTGTATTAATATAACTTATATCTTAGTAAAAAAATATAAGTTGTTAATTTTATGTGAAAAATATAGGGTATAGCTGAAGTTCTATACAGCTATATTCCGGAATCACATTGGACAAGGGCAAAAGCAAAGTGGTTTATTGACTTTCATTCCACCAAAGCACTATACTAAAACCACGATGGGTAATTAGCTCAGTTGGTAGAGCACTTGCTTGACGTGCAAGCGGTCGCTGGTTCGAACCCAGTGTTACCCACGTTTTTGTTCATGAAAAGATTTTATATGACAGCAGTGCATAACGGCAAACACTCAGCAGCACAGTCTAAGCGCTTAATCTATTCCATAATAATAGTTGCGATAACAATGTTTATGGAAATAGTAGGTGGAATAATTTCACATTCGCTTGCTCTACTATCAGATGCAGGGCATATGCTCACTGACCTCTTTGCCTTAGTTTTAAGCTGGTTAGCACATAAATTTTCAGCTAAGAAATCTGATCTGCAAAGATCATACGGGTATCATCGGTTGCAGATAATTGCAGCATTTGTTAATGGTTTAACTTTATTCTTCATTGCAGTAATCATTATAATTGAGTCAATAAAAAGATTTATTTTTCCGGTAAATGTTGAGTGGAAAGTAATGTTAGTAATTGCTACACTTGGCCTGATCTCTAATATTATAGTCTTTTTTATATTACATAGTAAATGCGAGAGCAATATAAACATAAAAAGTGCTGTACTACACGTTATAGGAGATATTTTAGGTTCTGTAGCTGCTATACTTGCATCCATAATTATCATGTTTACTGGATGGCAAATGGTGGATCCGATTTTATCGGTATTTGTCAGTGTAATCATTTTGAATAGTGGCTACAAAATTCTAAAGAATTCTTGCCACATACTCCTTGAAGGTACACCTGAGGGTATATCTGCTGAAGAGATAAAAAGTAAGATCACATCAGAATTACCTGAAGTGATAGATGTGCACCACATACATGCATGGTCACTGTCTGATAATTATTTTATAATTACCATGCATGCTAAAATAAAGCAAAATGTGCAGCACACCAATGTTTTATATGAAATAAAAAAAATATTGCTAGATAAGTTCGAAATAGCACACTCTACAGTCGAGATCGAATACGATGAGTGTGCGGATAATAAGATACTTAAACATTGACGTTTTAAATTATTATGCTATTACTAGAGTGTAATGATGTTGAAGGTAAGTTATGATAGGTGTTTCTCAACTACAATTTCCTCGCAGTGGTTCCAGTAAAGTTAGAACTGCTCTCTATTTATATTTTTATTATGCGTTAACTGTAGTAACCATACCTACTTCGATAATAGTTAGCCTGGTATCTATTCTATATGATGCAGAGATTAAAACGTTTCTTGGATATAAAAAAATAAAAGGTGATGAGAAAATTAAGTAAAAAAGAATATTGGAAAATATTTGGTCAAGGTAACATAATCAAGTCGATCTTAATTTCATGTATTGCAGGACTAACAATTCATTATTTTTTTTCTAAGCTTTTTATATTAACTTGGCTATTAGCACCGATACCATTGGCAGTTGGAATAATCCTGCTACAGCCTGAAACAAGGCCAGCAAAACTTAACCCTATAGCCTTACTTAAAGCTTCATTGAAATTGCTTTCTGAAGGTTTATATGAGAATCTAATTGGTACAAAGAATATGGTGAATGCTATGAAAGAACATATGATGCCTCATATGGCAAATGGTAGCATTATTGACAGTATTAATACACTAAAAGATAAATATGGTGAGAAGATACCAGAACCTAATGGTGTTATACATAATGATGAATTTGTTAAGTTTATTAAGTATATAGAAGGAAAAAAAGAGTTTGGAAGTAATAATAAAAAAGAGTTGATCAATTTTTTTAATAAATGGTGTAATGATGATAAACAAATTCATGTTTCTGGACTCACGGGAGGGCAAATTTTATATTTGATTCTAAAGGCCTGTAATAGTGGAGATAGTGAATCAGTTACAACAAAAAGACGGGAATTGGTAGGGTCTTTAATGTATGCCGTAAACTATGCTAAAGGAACAATTGTTCCCGAAACCTGCTTTACTGGTATTATTTGGTGCAATGTTAAGGTCATTACAATTCATACACCCTGATATTAGAGTAGAACACCTTATGGAAGACAGAACTGGAACGTGTGTAGATGAGGCATGTGAGTTTATTAAGAAATAGTTGAAAAAAAAGAAAAATTACGAAGAGATCTTAAATGCTTGGGATAAGCCAGATGATAGCAGTAACCAAATAACTTCTAATTTTATTCAAGAGATCAGGATACCTTTAATGAGAAATTTGTTTAGCTTGGATTGTAGTGAACAGAATGTAGTAGATACAATAGAAAATCTTGAATATATTAATCCAGGAAAATTAACCGACCCAAACATCGATAATATAAGAAGCAACATGGTCAGCACATGAATTATAAAAACTTATGTTCCTTGCCTTGCAAAAGGTTTGTGATATTTTTATAGTGCTTTAAGAAAATTAATATTGCTACAGTGAGTAGTGCAAAAAATAACTCTTTTTGAAAAAAGAAAGATGCTACAATAGCTATTGCAGTAGCAGTCAAGGAAGCAAGAGAAGAATATCGAAAGGTAAAAAATACTACTAGCCAAACAAATACAAACACTAATGTTACAGGTATATTAAGTGCTATCAACACTCCCAGAGTTGTTGCAACTCCTTTGCCTCCTTTAAATTTTAGCCATACAGGAAACATGTGTCCTAAAACTGCTAAAATTGCAGATATGTATATACAAAGATTGTCATCGAAAAATTGTTGTGCTATATAAACTGCGATGAATCCTTTCAAGGAATCCAGAAGTAATGCCAAAGCAGCAAGAAATTTATTTCCTGTTCTTGCAACGTTTGTAGCACCAATGTTTCCTGAACCTATTTCTCTTAAGTTTATCCCTTTTATTCTTGTAATGATTAAGCTAAACGGTATTGAACCGAGTACGTAGGATAGTATAAGAATTATATACTTCTCCATCATTCTAGCATCCTCTCTCTTGTCATGCAAGTAGCTGACACTGGCATGGCTTTGTTGCATAGCAACTGAAAAAATCTGGTGGCTACTGACAAAATTCATTATAAAATGACGATTTAACTGATTAAGGATAAATATGCCAGTCAAAATGAAGGTCCGCAACCAAAATGAATATAACAAATTTTTGCAAGAAAGAGGAAATATTTTTCGTTACATAGATGAAGCTATCGAAAATTGGTATGAAAATAGTCCAAAAATGCAGGGCGGCAACTATATTTATAGTGATAAAGTTGTAATTTTGGTGCATATAATCGTCAATCTTTTTAGAATTGGTTTAAGACAAACGGTAGGGTTTATAAAAGGATATTTGCAACAAATAGGAAGAAATTTGGCAGTTATCAGCTATTCACAAGCATCAAGGAGATTCAAAAAACTTAATATCAAGATCAATGATTGCAGAATTGTATCTGTTCAGATGCATGGCTAATGCTGAAACAAAAATTCCAGTGCTCCCTTTCTTGTCATCCCAGTCTGGAATGGCTTTGTTGCATAGCAACCGAAAAAATCTGGCAGTTACTGACAAAATTCATTATAAAATAGCCATTTAACCTTTGAAGAAAAAATATGCCACAAAAAATGAGAGTCAGTAACCAAAACGAATATAACAAATTTTTGCAAGAAAGAGGAAATATTTTTCGTTACATCGATGAAGCTATCGAAAATTGGTATGAAAATAGTCCAAAAATGCAAGGCGGCAACTATATTTATAGTGATAAAGTTGTAATTTTGATACATATAATAACCCATCTATTCAGAATAGGTTTGAGGCAAACAGTTGGATTTATAGCAGGATACCTTGAGCAAATTGGGAAAAATTGCAAGTTATCAGCTATTCACAAGCATCAAAAGAAACTTAATATTAAGATCAATGATTGCAGAAAATAATATGGAAGATATCGAAATTGCTATAGACAGTACAGATATACAACAATACTCCTGAAGGAAAATAGCGAAGATAGAAAGTATCGCAGCTATAGAAAATTGCATGTAATGTTGAATATATAGCTGCAAAATACAGTAACGGTCTGATCACTATGGAGCTTGTGATTTGCTAAAAGAAGTTCATGCCATAAAAGCACTATATGCAGATAGAGCATATGATAGGCACAAGTTTTATAAGTTGTGTAACGAATATGATATAAAGACAAAAATTCCACCAATAAACAATGCGGCAGAACATCCAGAAATAGATTATATGCTTGATAGAAATGTCGCTATTCAGTTAATGAAATTACATGGTGAAGATGGCGTGAAAGAATGGAAAAAGAAAGTAAATTATGGGAAAAGATCTTATGTAGAAGGTTTTTTCTCGCGACTGAAACAAACATTCGGGTTTAGTTTTCGGAACAAATCTGAGGTTAATCGTGAGAAGGAACTGCGACTCAAGTGTTATTTGCTCAATAAATTCACTGACATTGGTATGCGAAATGGCTACATGAATTTATCGTAAATTATTACCAGTATAAGGTGCGATGCAACAAAGCCCACTGGGATCCAGGAAAAAGAATGGTGTCATCCCAGTGCTTGACACTGGGATCCAGGAAAGTTTGCTTGTAAGCAAGCAAACTAGCACAGAAAGTGGTTACAACATTTTCGATGAGATTATATGGAAAACTGGATTCCAGACTGGAATGACATCATAGGGGCTACTCGGATGACAAAAAAAGGAGCACTGGCATGACACCTCTCTTGGGCTCTTTTAGCCATAAACATTAAGAAATTTACTAGTATCCGTTCAGCAGAGTGGTTTAAGAAACAATAGATAGGAGATTTTGGAAAGCCCTTTTGTTTCCATGTTAAGTATAATGAAATTATCCGTTCGAGGAATGTGTTTCCTCGCTGTGATTGTGTAAAATATGAGTTTTTACGGTAAACGACATAGTGTCGTATCTGTTGTTCAGCATGTCAATGGAATGTTTTCTGAATCATTCAAAGGAGAGTAGACCAGCGGTATAGTGCACCCATTTGTCTAGACCATTTTTTTCAAAGTAATCCGATTTTTTTGTAAAGAAGTTCTAATCTAAAAAAAATAATGAATATGTGCGTCCACACACATTTAAAGCACATATTCATTCATTGTCTATGATAATAGAGATCAGCAGGAGTTTTATAATGTAAAGACTGATGTCGCCTTCTATAGTTATACCAACCAACAAAATCCTTTATTACAACATCCAAATCTCTGATACTGTTTGGTCTATAGTAATATATGGCTTCTTGTTTTAAAGTTCTCCATAAGCGTTCAATAAATATATTATCAAAGCAGCGTCCTTTATGATCCATGCTGATTTTTATATTAGCACGCTCTAACTCCATAATGAAATTATAGCTTGTAAATTGCACACCTTGATCACTGTTGAAAATCTCAGGTTTACCTTGTTTTAGAGCTTCTTTGAGAGTATGAATGCAAAATCCAGCATCAAGATATGGTGATAATGAATGAGCAATAATATAGCGACTATACAAGTCCATTATTGCTACAAAATAGACAAACTTACCTTCAAGCATAATGTACGTTATATCAGTGGCCCACACCTGGTTAGCTCTACAAACAATCAAACCTTCAAGTAAATAAGGATATATTTTATGTTTTTTATCTTTAATGCTAGTGTTATGTTTTTTTCTACAATATAACCCAGTAATTCCCATCTTTTTCATTATTCTCAAAACCTTCTTATGGTTGATTACTATTCCATTTGCTATAATTTCAGCAGTAATTTTTCGATATCCATAATGGCAGTCTGAAGCCAAATATATTTCTTGAATTAAATTTGCTATCTCACTTTCATCATTAATTATAGGACTATAATATAAGCTAGACCTGCAAATCCTCAATAAATTAGCTTGTTTTCTTATTGATAGATCAGAGTCTTTTTCTATAAGTTTTATCCTATCTTTTTTGTTTATTTCAGTAATTTTTTTTTCAAGTAATTATTTTCAACCGTCAATTCCCCTATAACTTTATGCAAATTTTCTATTTCTTGTCCTAATATCCTTTGTTTTCTTATACTCTCACTTTCTTCTATAAATAGGTCTTTTAATCTTGCTAATACTCTATCACGCCAATCATATAAATTTGTTGATGGTATTACTACATATCTCTGCTGTGCTTTTTTGATTTTTTATTGCTTCCAAAGCTATCTTTGCTTTTAACTCTGCTTTTTTGTTCTCATACTACACTCCATTCTTTTCCCTTTTTACTCGGATTAACCATTTTTTTTTGGTCTAATTTATGGGGTGCATTATAGTAGAGCAACTGTTGCCAAGAGATTTAAAATTGGAAAAACGACTTTATATGAGTGGCAGAAAAGGCGTGAGGAAACGGGAGATTTTCAGTCAAAAAAGCCTGGAAGCGTAGATAAAATTACCGACTGGAATATCTTCACCGAATTTGCAAAAAACCATGGTGGCAAAACTCAGTTAGAGATGCTGGGGCAATATCAGTCGACAAACGATTCACCGCGCACTTAAAAATATTGGATTTACAAGAAAAAAAGACCTACGGATATAAAGAAAGAAATGAAGAAAAGCGAGCTCAATTTGCAAAGATTATAGCAACAAAACATCCTGAAAATCTTGTATATATTGACGAATCTGGGATAGACAATACAGAACATACGGATATTGCAGAAAAGGAGAGAGGTTTCATTCACTAAAATCAGGTAAAAAAACTCAGCGCGTCAGCATGATTGCAGCTCTAAATAAAAAGAAAATCATTGCTCCATTGACCTTTGAGGGATACTGCAACAAGGATGTTTTTGAGGCTTGGTTTGAGCAGTTTTTGACTCCAATTTTAAGGTCTGGCCAAACTGTAATTCTTGATAACGCTGCTTTCCATAAATCTAAAATCGATGATCTTGCTAAAGGAGTAGGTGCTGAAATTCTTTATCTTCCTCCATATTCTCCAGACTTTAACGAAATTGAGCATCATTGGTTTGCTATAAAGAACAGAGCTAGAAAAAATATCCCTATTTTTCAGTCTTTCCGTCAAGCTGTTGATTCTGCTTTTTTATGATTTGTTCTGACTATTATGAGAAGAGCTATACTGTGACGGTATGACGAGGGAGAACAGTTGCTACGTGTTAGCGCCGCGGCGGTATGACGTAGGGGTTGCCGAGAACTTGTCATTCCAGCGCGTGACGCTGGAATCTAGACTTTTTTTATACAGCATGGCGGAGAAGAGAAATCTTACTTTAACTAGCTATACCTCAAGCTTCCTATTCAAAATTTTCAATATCAAATCCAATTCACTGAGATTGTTATACCGTATCATAACTTTACCCTTAGAATTGTTGTCGTTAATTTTGATCTTTAAACCAAGTTGAGAAGATATAGTACCTTCTAGTACTGCCATATCTTGATTTCTGGTATATTTCCGCTCTTTTTGATTATTATTTTGGTGTAAGTCTTTTATCAATTTTTCAGTTTGTCTAACGCTTAAGCCCTGAGAAACTATTTTTTCTGCAATATCTTCCGCATTTTCAACATTAATCAACGCTCTTGCATGACCCATAGACAACTTTTTTTCATTGATCATTGTTTTCACCCTATTAGGGAGTGACAACATCCGAGTCATATTGGTTATGTGGCTGCGGCTTTTGCCTATAGCTGAAGCTAATTCTTCATGTGTATAGGAAAACTCATCTATCAGTCTCTTATACGCTTCACCTTCTTCTATTGGATTAATATCTTGCCTTTGTATGTTTTCAATAATGGATACTTCCAAGCATTCCTTGTCGCTCAGATCTTTTATGATAACGGGTGCACTATCAAGGTTTGCAATCTTGCTTGCTCGCCAACGACGTTCTCCAGCTATTATTTCGTAACCATCGTCATTTGAGTCTTTGCGTACCACGATAGGCTGTATAATGCCACTTTTCTTTATCGAATTTGCAAGTTCTCTTAATGACTCCTCGTCAAAATGTTTCCTCGGTTGAAATTTGCTTGGGTGCAGTAATGAAATAGGCAAATACTCTTGTCGATCTTCTTTATTATCATAATTATCGCCTATGAGGCCGGCAAGACCTCTGCCGAGGCGTCTATCATCCTTCATACCATGCCCTCGCTCACTAGCTTCTTCTCCTTACAACTACTCGCGTGCTTTTTTAAAATTTCCCTTGCCAAACTTATATATGCTTGTGCACCAGGACACCTAAGATCATACACAATAGCGGGTTTTCCATGAGAAGGCGCTTCTGATAACCGTACGTTACGTGGAATAACAGTCTCATACAATGGGATGATAGTTTTGTATACTTTATCATTTAAATACTGGCAAATATCGTTTTTAATCTGTTCACTGAGTTTGTTGCGCCTGTCATACATTGTTAACACTATCCCTTCTATTGCTAAAAAAGGGTTTAGGTTATTCCTTTTTATCAGCTCTACAGTTTTAACTAAATGGCTTAATCCTTCCAGAGCAAAAAATTCACACTGAAGAGGAACAATAATAGAATTAGCAGCAGTCAAGGCATTGATGGTTAGAAGCCCAAGTGATGGAGGGCAATCAATGATTATATACTCATAATTATCGCGTATCTTCTCCAATGCGCTTTTTAGCACAAATTTTCCTCGCTCAAGTTGCGATAATTCAATTTCTGCAGCTGATAAATCAACTACTGACGAAATTAGCGATAAATTTGGAATTTCCTTTATATTGAAAATTGCCGATTCTATCAATTTATTTTCGCTGCTTAGTAATATTTTGTATATATTTTTTTCTTCCCTACTACGATAAGAAATCCCGAGTCCTGTGCTAGCATTTCCTTGAGGATCAAGATCTACCAATAAAGTGCTTTTTCCCACAGCAGCAAAGGCTGTCGATAAATTTATACTAGTTGTGGTTTTGCCAACTCCACCCTTTTGATTTACTATTGCAATAATCTTGCTCACGCCCTTTATCTCATGTATAAAATAATTCCATTGTATATATGCAAGAAACTTTTGCATTAGAAAATTTTGTTATTGCTAATCGTACTAAAATTAGACTATTTTTTTTGTTTCGTGTAATACACTTTGAACCTTGTTTCCTAATTCATTCAGAGTGAATGGTTTTGGCAAAAAGTGAAAATCTTCTATATTGATGTCATCACTCTTTAAAAAAGCATCTTCTGCATATCCAGATATAAAAATAATGTTAATATCTGGCCTATAAATCAGAGCTTTTTTAACTATTTCTGGACCGCTGACTTCTGGCATTATTACATCAGTGATTATTAGATCTATGTGTTGATTTTTTTTACTGATTATTTCTAGTGCCTCGCTGCCTACGCTCGCTTCTATTACATCAAATCCTTTTCTTTTGAGTGCTTTAGAGATGAATTCCCTTACTGAATCTTCATCTTCAATCAATAAAATTATACCATTACCTTTAATTTCACTTACTACCGGTTTTTCTATTTCTTCACTATCTTCCTCTCTCAAAATTTCATCTGATATGTAAACCATGGGCAAAAATATGCTAAATTTAGTTCCATGATTTACTTTGCTAGCAACATAGATGTATCCTTCAGTTTGTTTAATAATGCCATATACAGTAGAGAGGCCAAGACCTGTACCAGAGGTAATATCTTTGGTAGAAAAAAATGGGTCAAATACCTTTCCAATTGTATCACTTGTCATTCCACATCCAGTATCAATTACTTCAATCACAACATAATTTCCATGTTCGATCGTTTCCTTGTCTGGAGAAAACATATCCTGAGGTGTAGAATTTAATGAGTCAATCTTTTGATTAAAGGTTCGTATAGTTAATTCTCCGCCCTTTTCCATAGCAGCACTAGCATTGACTGCTAAGTTAAGTATAACTTGCTCTAATTGCCCTTGATCAGCCCTCACAGCACCCAAGTCTCTACCATAATAAATATTAAATTTTATATTTTCACCTATTAATCTTTTTATCATTTCATAAAGATTAGCTATAGTTCTATTTACATCAATAATTTTTGGCTGCAAGGTCTGTCTTCTTGAAAAAGCAAGCAACTGTCTTACTAAATTTGATCCACGCTTCGCATTTTGCTGTATCTGTATTATATCTCCAAAAGATGGATCTCCAGCTGAATGTTGGAGTAAAAGCAAATCGCAAAATCCTATTATCCCAGTCAATATATTGTTGAAATCATGCGCAATACCACCTGCTAACTGCCCTATAGCTTGCATCTTTTGATAATGCTCAAGCTTTATCTCTAGGTTTTTGTGTTCAGTATTATCAATAAAATAACAAAGTATGAAGATCATTTTATTATGAAGAAACTTATTGAAATATATTTTTATGTTATTACCGCAGTTGAGCTGTACATCAAAGGACGCATTATTTATTCTATTACTCGAAAAATATTCACGTATTTTCACATGATAACTATCCAATATCAACGTAAAGATTGAATTATTATCTAACCCTGCAAGCTTTATTAGTGCCGTATTTTTCTTTACAAAGTTGCCGTTTATGTCACATTGTGCAATAGCAATTGATGAATTTGCAAAACAAGGGTGTAATTGATAATCAACAATATTTGATTCGGTTGGTGTTATAAAGCCATATATATAGCTATGGTTGTATTTATCACAAAATATAGCAGTGCTCATATAAGCCTTGAATGGAATACCACTTATAGTAAAAAACAAAATTTCATTATCGGTTGTTGTATTGTTATATTTAGATTGAGATATAAAATCACTAATTGAGCTACCTTTTTCCAGTTTTTTCAGTTCAAATATGTCTAAAAATCTTTTATTTACAGATAAAATCACCCCTTTGGCATTTGCAATGTAAGTTCCTATACTGTGTTTTTCTATTAACTCTTCATATATCTGCTCCTTGTTTATCTGTGTTGCTTTTAACACAAAATACCCATCTGGCCTTGCTATTGGCACTAATGATAAATTTAAAATCTTATTACTATTTATAGCAATTTGGGGATTATCTGGTATCGGCTCAAAGAGCAAAAGAAAGTTAGATACTCTATTCTTCTTGTTTAAGGAAATGCATACCTGTACAGAAGAGTTATTTTTTAGTGCATGATAGAGTACTTTTTTGTCTTCTTCTGAAACATCTCCTATTTCAAGAATCTTGCCTAACGTAATGTCATCATCTATATGATCTTTAAACCTTTCGTAGAACCTTGCATCAGAATAAATAATACCCTCATCTCTATGTAAAATAAGGCAAAATTCTGTATTATGATTTAGTGCATTTGCAAATATTGCATTTTGAAATTCTATAGTATTAAGTAGGTGTCTGTAGCGTTTTACATTATATATCATAAAAAGAGTTGTTAGAATGCTAACTAATAAATTAATCTCTATATTAATATGCTGACTATATATATCAAAAAAGTAGAGTATCGATATTGCTACTGGAGGTAAGAGCATAATAACTGCCATCACAACAATTGACATTCCATAATTTCTTAGTATGAAGTCAACCCTGTTCTCTTTTTTGTTATCTATGTATCTTTTACTCATTATTGTTACTTGGCATCGTTGTACATACGAAAATGTTTTATTATATTGATTTAATTATTATAGATTTATTAACGTCTTTGATAGATAATTATCATCCAAATCTAATTAAGTTCCTTAAATATCAGATATAACAATGTTAATAAGCTAGCGAGAGGATATTATGGAAAAACAAAGAACACAAGCATTTAAGTGGTTCTGTGCACTAAGAGATAAGATCATAGAATCTTTCTTATTAATTGAAAAACAATCATCCGCAGAGCCAAAGATCGAAAAAAGAAAGTGGGATCGCCCAGGTGGTGGAGGTGGTGAATCTACAATTATTTTTGGTAATGTTTTTGAAAAAGTTGGAGTAAACGTTTCAAAAGTACACGGAAAATTTGCAGATTCAGCCATTAATGAAATTCCTGGTGCAAGTGAAAGTAACGGAGAGTTTTGGGCAAGCGGCATATCTTTAGTGTCTCATATGCAATCGCCCCTTATCCCTGCAGCACATATGAACACAAGGCTGATATATACTTCAAAACAATGGTTTGGTGGAGGAATGGATTTTACGCCAATACATAAAAATGAAGAAGATTGCAAGTATATTCATGAATCAATCAAAATGACATGTGATAGATTTGACACCAGATATTATCCAAAATTTAAAGAGCAATGTGACAACTATTTTTTCTTACCACATAGAAAAGAGCCGCGTGGCATTGGTGGTATTTTCTATGATAATCTGAGTTCTGGCAATTGGAGAAATGATTTTGAGTTCACAAAAGCAGTAGGTGAAGCCTTTTTGGAAATTTATTTGCACATCATACGTAAACATATACAAAAATCTTGGACAAAAGAACAACGAGAAAATCAATTAATAAAACGCGGCAGATATGTAGAATTCAATCTGTTATATGATCGTGGCACAAGGTTTGGTTTGATGACCGACGGCAATCCAGATGCAATTATGATGTCAATGCCACCACTCGTTAAGTGGTTATAAATCACTCTTATCACAAATTGGGATTTCACAAAAACTGCTTGTATCGTAAAACAATTGAATTGACTTTGTGTGCATAATCAATATAACTTGAGTTATTCGCATTGACTCTTTCGTCTAGTGGTTAGGACACCACCCTTTCACGGTGGTAACACGGGTTCAAATCCCGTAAGAGTCACTCAAGTAGAATATAATTAAAGTTTTGAATGGGAAAAATTAGGCTTTATGTTGAAGAAGCTTTATCACAAGGCGTGAGTTTAGCACTTAATCCACAACAAAGTCACTATATTTGCAATGTAATGCGGCTTAAGAAGTATGATAATCTCTCTCTTTTTAATGGCAAGGATGGAGAATGGTTAGGAGAAGTAGTTAATATATCACGTAAATTGACAAAAGTTACACTCAAAGAATGCACTAAACAACAGCAATATGAGGAAAATTTATACCTGTATTGTGCCATGGTAAAAAGTGCTGCTTTGAACAACATAGTAAGACAGGCAACTGAAATGGGAGTAACCTGCATTCAATTTATTTCAACAGAACGTACAGTAGTAAAAAACATTAACCTAAGTAGAGCAAAATTACAGGCAATCGAAGCTGCGGAACAATCAGGTAGGATAAGTATACCAGAGATTTTGCCTCCTATCAATTTTTGTGAGTTACCTGATTCCCAGAGTAAAAATTTTATTTTATGTGATAAAACAGGTAAAACTGATAAAGTGCTGAAAGGTAAGAAAAATGTTGCCATTATTGTTGGCCCTGAAGGTGGTTTTTCATCTTATGAACTTGATCTTGCCGATAAGTTTTGTCAAAAATTGAGTCTAGGAAAAAGAATTTTAAGGGTCGATACTGCTGTAGTTGCTGCATTAACTTTCACCAATTGGTGTAGCTAGATTTTTAAATATGGCTAAGATAAAGAAATCTGGTTCAGTGTTGCATGCGCTAAATTCTATAGGCCACCTGCGAAGCAGTTTGCTACTAAAGAGAAGTTAATAAAAACATATTCTGGAATAATATTAAATCTCATATTATATTTTTTCTAAAGTAAACAAATGAACCTTGCATTTTGCCTGAATTATTGATAATCTGAGTAAAGAAATCGGGGCGTAGCGCAGCCTGGTAGCGCATTTGGTTTGGGACCAAAGGGTCGGGAGTTCAAATCTCTCCGCCCCGATGCTAGCAGAAGTTTTAACGCTTTTAATAGTTAGAGCTTTTAAAGGCATTCCGTTCATATTGCAATTTAACGCTCAAGTTTATAAAATAATTGACAATGTTAATTTTCTAATTTATAAATAAATTCTGAAATGATTACCGAAGGAGGTATAGAGTTTGATTGAAGTATCAGTTCATTATGGTGATGTAGACAGAGCTCTTCCAGTATTGAAAAAAATAATTCAAAAGGAAGGAAAAGGGTTGAAAATGAAAAAAAAATATCATGAAAAGAAATCAGAAAAAAGAGCTAAAAAGAAAGCTGAAGCGAGAAAGAAGAGGTATCAGCAAGGATGCAGAAGACAGCGTTACGGTTGGTAATTTTTTAATAATTTATCATTGGTTGTTTTATGAATATTCACGAATATCAAGCAAAAGAGATTTTGCATAAATTTAATGTCCCAGTGCCAAAAGGTTTTGTTGCTACATCTGCGGAAAGAGTAAAGACTCAAGTAAGTCAATTAAAATCTGACGTGTTTGTAGTTAAAGCTCAAATTCATGCAGGTGGTAGGGGTAAAGCCGGTGGTGTAAAGCTAGCAAAGTCAGCTGAAGAAGCCAAGCAGTTTGTAAAGGACATGATTGGTATGATTTTAGTTACTCATCAGACAGGGCCAAGCGGGCAGCAAGTAAGAAAAGTGTACGTTGAAGAGGGCTCAAGCATTAAGAAAGAGTATTATTTAAGCCTGGTAATCGACCCGAAGCTCAGTAGGCCAATGTTCATATTTTCCTCAGAAGGTGGAATGGACATTGAAGAAGTGGCGAAAAATTCTCCTGCAAAAATTGTGAAATTTGATATTGATTCTGCTACAAGTTTTGATAGCAGTAAGTTGAACAGCAGTTTTGGTTTAAGTCCAGAACAAATAGAAAAAATAACAAATGTTGCAAAAAATATATACGATGCGTTTATTGCAACTGACGCAAGCCAAATTGAAATTAATCCACTGGTTGAAACAAATTCTGGAGACTTTATTGCGCTCGATGCTAAAATTAATTTTGATGATAATGCTTTATATCGTCACCCAGAAATTATGGAACTTCGTGATTATGATGAAGAAGTGAAAGAAGAGATGGAGGCTTCAAAGTATGGGCTCAGTTACATCAAAATGGATGGCAGTATTGGTTGCATGGTAAACGGTGCAGGTCTTGCTATGGCAACAATGGATATAATAAAATACTACGGAGCAGAGCCTGCTAACTTTTTGGATGTTGGTGGTGGAGCGAGTAAAGAAACTGTAACTGAAGCATTTAAAATCATATTGTCTGATAGCAACGTAAGAGGAATTTTGGTTAACATATTTGGTGGTATAATGCGTTGCGATATTATTGCAAGTGGAATTGTTGCGGCTGCAAAAGAAATAGATATTAAGGTTCCTCTAGTGGTTAGATTATCAGGCACTAATTTCGAAGAAGGAAAAAGAATTTTAGAAGAGTCAGGATTAAATATTATTGCTGCAGATGAATTGGGCGATGCTGCGCAGAAAATAGTACAAGAGGTGAAATAGAGTATGTCCGTTTTAGTAAACAAAGATACAAGGTTAATATGCCAAGGTTTTACTGGTGCACAAGGTACATTTCATTCAGAGCAAGCAATTAGCTACGGAACAAAAATGGTTGGTGGTGTAACTCCTGGTAAGGGTGGTAGCACTCACCTTAACTTACCAGTTTTTAATACTGTAGCAGAAGCTAAAGAAAAAACCGGTGCAAATGCTACAGTTATATATGTACCAGCTAAATTTGCCGCAGATGCGATACTTGAAGCAATAGATGCAAAAATAGAATTGATAGTTTGCATTACAGAGGGCATTCCTATACTTGACATGGTAAAGGTGAAGCATGCTCTTACTCGTTCAAAAAGTCGATTGATTGGTCCTAACTGCCCGGGAATTATTACGCCCGAAGAGTGCAAAATAGGGATTATGCCTGGCCATATCCATAAGCGTGGACATATAGGGATTATGTCTCGTTCTGGAACTTTAACTTACGAGGCAGTAGCACAAACAACCGCTGTTGGTCTTGGTCAGTCAACATGTATAGGGATTGGAGGGGATCCAGTTCATGGTATGACGTTTGTTGACTGTATGGAGCTGTTTTTAAAAGATGACGATACTCATGGCATTGTAGTTATTGGTGAAATAGGTGGAAATGAAGAAGAGGATGTATCACATTTTGTGAAAACAGAAAAAACTAAAAAGCCAATCGTTGGTTTTGTAGCAGGCCAAACGGCACCTCCAGGAAGACGTATGGGGCACGCTGGAGCAATCATCTCTTCCAGTGGCGGTAGTGCTGGTGCAAAACTAGAAGTTATGCGGAGTGCCGGAATTGCAATTGCTGAAACCCCTGCGGTAATTGGTAAGAAGGTATTGGAAGTAATGCATCAGTGCCTAATCTAAACGCAACTATTGTGATTTACCCTACTAGATTTATCGTAAATTACTAGTATCTGTTCAGCAGATACATAACCGTTTACAAATTTCCACTTAATTCTTCAATCTCACTAATAGAAAGGCCAGTAAACTTGACAATAGTGTTATTATTAGCCAGCATTGCTTTTGCAGCTTCAACTTTCCCTTCCTCTTTACCAATTTTTTTACCTTTTTCATACCAAATCTCAATAGTAATTAGACAAATGAAAAAGAGCGCTTTCTGCTAAGCTAATTTATCGTATTTGTCTCCTATGATTGTTGTCCAGTAAAAAATTCAAATTTTGTGAAATCTTTAAAAACCCAATCATTTTTAAGAGTATAGAAAATGGTTATCAGGAATTTCCTTGGCAGTAGCAGTTATAGCCTTGGCAGAACCACGCTTCTTTTTTATATGCTCATAAAAGCTTTTCAAGTAAGGGCTGTAACGTATAGCAATCCAAGTACATTGAACTAAAGAAGTACGCGCTATTTTTGACCCTCGTTTGGTAATTCTTCCAACTGTACATTGCTGATTGGATTGAGAAACTCTTGGTACAACTCCAAAATATGCAGTAAGTTTCTCAGGCCTACGGAAATCATTAATGTCTCCAATTGTCGTGATAAAAATAGCTGCAGAAATTGAGCCAATTCCCTTTATGCTGATAAGATTGTTAAATCCAGGAAGTTGTTTAGCAAAAGCTATAATTTCCTTTTCGAGTTTTTTAAGGCTTTCTCGGATAGCTTCTAAATGATAACTAATCACTTCAATTTCAACTTTTTCTAAAGTATCCCAGGTATACTTTTGAATAGAACTCTCAAATCCCACTTTAGTTGTAAGTACCTCCTTTTTAATCTTTATCCCATGGTAATTAAAAAGACCATGCATTTTATTGATTAAAGATACCTTTGATTTTACTAACAGATCTCTTGCTTGAAGAAGAGAAGCTAACTACTGACATTGTTTGCTTTTATATCTTGCCTCAGGCAGCATATCTTTGCTTAGAAAGAAAGCAATAGCTCGTGCATCATGCTTGTCTGTTTTGTGTACAGAGCGGCGAACAACTTCGAACTGTCCGTGAGCAATTATCACGACACGTTTAACATAAGGTGAAACTGCATCATAAAAGAAACAGCTGTTACCTGTTGCTTCTATAGCTACTTCATCTGTTTCTTGAAGACCTTCGATAAAATTATCCAAGTCTTTTAAACGAAACGTTTGAATATGCTCAGGTTTCCCTTCTTGTAAGTAACAAGTAGTAAAACTATTGGTATGTACCAATGTGACGCATATTTTTTCCTCCAATTGCATATTTCAATATATCAGAGTAGAATATTGCCGGTTGGTCCAAACTCCTATACGAGGTCATCACATTTTGTGAGCCTCACGATGATTTTCGGTGGCATAGGCAATTAATCTTCCCAACGAGGTCTTCTTTCTAATGAAAATAGAAAGTGCCTCAGACAAATAGTCAACCTGCCACCTATCCACTCTGAGAAGTTATTATCTTCTCTTGCTTCCAACTAAGCAATATAATACTATTCATACCATCTTCCCAATAACGAAGTTTGGTATAAATTAAATCAGGCTCAACTACAGCAAATTGAAGAGTGGATAGAAGAAAATCCTAATATTACCACTAAAGAAATGAGAAATTGTGCTTATTTTAGTTTTAATTTTATCTCTTATTTCGTAGTCTGGTTTAACCTTAAAAAGGTCAATGCCTACAAGAAAATTTGTTTCATCAATAAAAAAACTCATATTAGCCTCTTGTAAATTATTATAAGCGCAATATGGAAGGCGGAAGTTAATATATGATGAATGTTGTTAGTTATTTTACCTATCAATCTCACCAAAAACTATATCGAGTGAGCCAATAATTGCCGCAACGTCGGCAAGCATGTGTCCTTTTGCCATAAAATCTAAGGCTTGTAAATGTGCAAAGCCAGGTGCTCTTATTCGACATCTATAAGGTCTATTGGTACCATCTGAAACTATATACACTCCAAACTCACCTTTTGGTGCCTCAACAGCTGTGTAAGCTTCACCTTTTGGTACGTGATATCCTTCTGAGTAAAGTTTAAAATGGTGAATCAGAGCTTCCATAGATTTTTTCATCTCCGCTCTTGGCGGTGGAGAAATCTTTCTATCTTCAGTTTTTATTGGCCCTTCAGGCATTTTCTCTATGCACTGCTTTACCAAATTAATAGATTGCCTAATCTCAGCCATCCTCACTAAATAACGATCATAGCAATCACCATTTTGGCCAATAGGTATATCAAAATCTAGCTGATCATATATTTCATATGGCTGGCTTTTTCGCAAATCCCAAGCAAGCCCAGCAGCACGCAACATTGGTCCACTAAAGCCCCAATCAAGTGCTTGTGCCACTGATATTTCACTGATTCCTACAGTGCGTTGCTTCCATATCCTATTTTCTGTTAAAAGTTCATCAACATCATCTATATATTTCGGAAATTGCTCTATAAACTTTGCAATATCCTCAATCAAACCTTCTGGAATATCTGCTGCAACTCCACCTGGTCTGATGTAAGCTGCGTGAAATCTTGCACCTGAGGCTCTTTCATAGAACTCCAGTATTTTTTCTCTCTCTTCAAAAAGCCATAAAAGAGGGGTCATTGCTCCAACATCAAGTGCTTGAGAAGAGACATTCAGTAAGTGATTTAGTATCCTTGTCAGTTCACAAAACAAGACACGCAAATATTTTGCCCTAATTGGAATTTCGCATTGCAACAATTTTTCAACGCATAACGAATATGCATGCTCTTGTGACATTGGTGATACATAATCAAGGCGGTCAAAATATGGCAAAGCTTGAAGATACGTTTTATGTTCTATTAATTTTTCAGTACCACGGTGCAAAAGCCCAATATGGGGATCAGCTCTTTCGATTACTTCACCATCCATCTCCAAAACAAGACGTAACACCCCATGTGCAGCTGGATGCTGAGGGCCAAAATTTAACATCATTGTCTTTAGATCGGGCATGTCCGGTAGTTTAAGATATTAAAGTTGTATAGACTGAAGTGCGCTCAAAGTCAATGACAAAAAAGAATGACATAAGAAGTATATTGACTATATAAGCTAAAGATGTCATAATTATTAATAAATATTAGTGAGGTAAATACTATGAGTTATACAAGAACACAACTAAAACAGGCACTACAAGCAAAAAGTGACCCGACAGAAGAATTTAAACCACACCCAGTAGCAATGACGTTAACACTAGCAGCATTGCTAGGAATAATGGCAGGCATCTCGGCTGGTGCAGGGGCTCTTGCAGGTTTGGCTCTAAGTTTCATCAGCTTGCCACCTCTTATTGCAGGTGGAATTATTGGTTCTGCTGTGATATTAATATCCCTTATAATCGATTCTTGTCGTTCCCAAAAAACTACAAGTCTCAACGATATATCAGAAGACATGTCAGAAGAACATAAACGAGTTTTGAGAGAATATTATAATAGCACTGAGTGTAAAGTTAAGAATTATGTAAATATTATTACTAATATTGGTGTCTCTTTTGGAATTGGAGCAGGGTTGGTTGCTCTTGTTTTTACATCACCAGCAGCTATAGGTGCTTTAACTTTTGTAGTGAGTTTGATTGCTTGTATTCCTTTAAATTTCTTAATTGATAAAGCAATTGAGTGCTTTTTTCCAGAGGGAAGTAAGCAGCCAGATAGCTTGGTTGATAGCGATGTGGAAGTTGATGTTGCTGTTACAGGTCTTAATCCTTGTCCTACTAATTAGTCGGTTCTTTCCATCCAAGAATCATTTTATTAGCTTGCCTTAGTATTCCAACAGAAGGCAAGTCTTCTGTGCTGAGTGGTAGGCGGACAGTTTTGTGTTCTATAAGACCAATATCATGTAGGAGTGCTTTAGTGGGTATTGGGTTGCTGGCAATAAATAGAGCTTTGCAGGCTTGTTGCCAAACATCTGACTGAGGATTCTCACCACTTAGGCATTGCTTAACGTATTCATGCACTACGTGTGGCCAAACATTAGAAGCAACAGAAACCAGGCCAGCCGCACCCTTAGCAGCCATATCGGGTATCATATTATCATCTCCACAAAATACCTCGATATTTGGTGCAACTTTCTTATACTGAGCTAAAGTATCAACGGTGCCACTTGAATCTTTGATAGCCCAAAATTTTTCGTGGCTGGATAAGTTATGCACAGTTTCAGGATGAAGATTTATTCCTGCTCTTGATGGAATATTGTAAAGCATGGCTGGCACATGTGCTCTTTCAAGTAGCTTTTCAAACCATAAAGTCTGCCCCATGATTCCAGGCTTTGCATAAATGGGAGTTGTCATTAGATAGCCATGAATAGGCATATCCTTGCAAAAATCAAGCCATTCAAGAGTCTGATATAGATTCACTCCTGGTACACCAATTACAATTTTTGTATTTAATTTTAGCTCACATACAAATTCAACTAATGTACGCTTTTCAGAATCAGTAAGCGATAGGCTTTCACCTGTGCTACCCAGTAACACTACACCATTTTCAGCTTCAGCTTGCATTATTAGTAAACGCTGCAAGCTTTGGTAATCTATACTATCTCCATTGCAATTAAAAGGAGTAACACAAGCAGTCCATAAAAATGTAGATTTCAATTTAAATTGTTAAAATGGTATTTCATCGTCGAGTAGTTCATCTTTTATATCGTTGTCAAAACCTTCGTACTTATTTTTTTGTTCTGTTTCATTTTGTTTATATTCACTCGGCTTGTAATCGGAATTTGGTCGTGAATCGAGGAGAGTAAGAGCGCTATTAAAATTATATAGAACCACCTCTGTTGTGTATCTTTCACTGCCATTTTGGTCAGTCCATTTTCTAGTTTTCAAAGAACCTTCAACGTAAACTTTACTGCCTTTACGTGCAAAATCTTTGACAATTTTTACTAATCCTTCACTAAAAATTACGATATTATGCCATTCTGTCTTTTCAGAGCGCGTACCGGAAAGTTTGTCAGTCCAACTTTCAGATGTGGCTATTGAAAAACTTGCCATCTCTTTTCCATTTTGTGTAGTCCTAATTTCAGGATCTTTTCCTAAATTACCAACTAGTATGACTTTGTTTATGGTACCACCAGACATAATTATGCTCTAAATAAATCTCTTTATTATCTTATGTGAAAGTACTATTGTCAAATTTAATTAAAAGTGCGCTTGGAGGGATTCGAACCCACGGCCTTTGCCTCCGGAGGGCAACGCTCTATCCAACTGAGCTACAAGCGCATATATAGCTACCCACCCGCGGTATCTCTAGATCCCGCTAACACGTAGCGGACCGTCATACCGCCCACAACTGTACGAACATTCGTTTGTGAAAGCAGTGTGTTAAATGTTATAGCAGGTTTTGCCTCAAACACAAAGATGTCATCCCAGTGCCCAGACACTGGGATCCAGAAAAATTGATTGTAAACAAACGACTATACAACATTTTCAATAAAATTACAAAAAAGCTGGATTCCAGTGTCACGCACTGGAATGACATCATTTATTATGCAACATCGTGTCACATTGCAACGTTCGTACAGTTGTGCACGGTATCTCATCAGCTAACAAGCAGCGGGATGACGGTTTTTCAAATTGTCGTAAGTCACTTTGGCTATATACTAAATTATTTAATAGATAAGCTATCCAAGTCAAATTTTTGTTTTGGATAAAGCGTAAACATAACACTTCCATGTCCAAGATATACATTTTGAGAATCATTCGCATGCTTTTTTATTGCTTTTTGATCTACGGCCCATACAAAAGTCACACAATTTTCAGTGACTGAGTGCACCTTTAAGTCCTTAGTATTTATAAACAGCTTTCCATTTACCCATATTTTCCATGTATCGGAAGAAAGATATAAAATTGAGTCTAAACTTACTACCTTACAGTTGAAATTCTCCTCTTTTGTAGCTCTTGAAGGCCGTAAATTGAACTTTTCCATTTCATTGACCATTCTATTAACTGGCTCTTCATCAAAAAAAATGCTTTTTACGTTACTATATTGTGACAAAACGTCAAAGTCACTTTCCACTGCTTCTCTTATTATATCGTCCCGATCTGTATAGCTTAGTTTTTGATTGTTAATAAAGAAACACTCTTTTGCACGCAAATTTGCTATATCAATAAAATCATCGATTTCTTGATTGCCAACTTTAAGAATACTTTCAAAATATCTTTTTTCTATCATCATTCCATACTGAGAATGATGACAAACCATTTCATCATTACCTTGTTTTTCTATGTATACGCATAAATTTCCACTATTTAATCCTAATATTTTATGCTCAATAAAATCTTCATTGCCAATATATTGTCGGCAAGAATACTCCTTACAAATTTCTATGCTTTCTATGATATCTTCACAACTGCAATATGCATTAACATTGGAAATGAGTAGCGTAAAAATAAAAAACAGCTTTATGTTCATCACCTTATCTACTTAATATAATATACCAATCAAAGACTATATTAGCTCTCACTATCTTTATCATATTACCATTCAAAATCTGATTCATAGTTGCAGCATCAATATTTCTCTGCTTGTTTAAAATAAGAGATTTGATCATAACATAACCGGGCAGATTTGGAATAGACTGTAGAAATAAAAAAATATGCTTATCGCTGATTGAACTTAAATTTAGGACCACTTCACTTTTTATTACTTTTGTGCGTCCACTTTTATTGTGGAGTTCAACTTCTTCGGGTATAGAAATTGATATTTCAGGTTCTAATATATAGTACTTTTTATATAATCTGCTAAGCTCGAAATTTAAATTTGCAATGTATCTGCTACTGTGTAAATTTGAAGAAGAAATTTTTTTCCATAAATCTAGGTTTTTATTTAGAACAACTTCCTTTTTTTGAATTCCAGTAATCTGTAAATTAATAGAACGTATTTTATCAATCGCAATTTGGTTTTTATTATAAACTTTTTCATTATAGATAACAACATATGTTAATAACCCTATTAATCCAACAGATAATAACAAATACGATATAAACTGAATTGTAGCCTTTCTTTTTAATTGAGAGATAGTCATTAATCTACATTGCCTCTCCTATTTCAACATCAATAGATAGATTTTGCCCTTTAGCAGCAGGTAAGCTAGAAATACTAATGTCATAGGTACGAAAATTATCGTTTAAATTTTTTCGTAGTTTCTCGTATTGATGAGAAATATTTTTACCGGATCGAAAATTAAACCTTAAAATTGTGGTAATATAACTTTTTGCCTCATTATAATTCCATTCAAATGATCGAAGCTCTATACCTGGTACTTTTAACTTTTCTACATACTTAACTTGTGTAAGAGGAGAATATTCTATTTTTGATAAAATATTATTGATATTAATAAAATCATAAATTTCATCTATTTTTTTTACATTGTAGCTTTGGCTAAGTTTTGTTAATTGGTTATTTAAGGTGCTCTGCTTTGCGGATAAATTATCAGCGACATTGAAATTTGAATACAAATTTAGCAAACAAAGGGTGTTTGTTATAACTAAAACCAGGGCGAAGTATAGAAAAATTCGAGAAGAGTTTAAATAAAGGTAATTGAATAGATAAAATTCTTTAGTTTCCTTTGTATTAAAAATAGCTGCTAATTTATTCTTAAAGCTGTGAAACAAAATTATGGTATCGCAAAAGTTATCTTTTTCACTTATAGCTAGTTCTGCTCCTAATAGCTTGCCTAACTCATATGGAGTTAATATGTTCACACTGTTCTCTGAAAAATTTATGACTGATAAACTAGCTTTAATATCTTCTGACACTATGATGCAAAGGTCGATAGGGTTATTTTTTTTAAACCCAAACTTAGTTAGGGATCGAATAGTATCTTGCACTTCCTGATATATTCCACCAGCAATAATTCCTGGTAAATTATCATTAGTAAATGATGTTAAACGCGTAAATACCATTTTATTCTCTTTAAGAACCACTTGTCTATAGCCTCCCGTTTTAGTTGCAGCAACTATAATTTTCCAATTACTGGGATCTTTATGTAGAATCTTTTTTGTTATATTACTTATTTCTATAGGAAACATTAATATTCCCTTAAAGTTGGAGCCTATCTCAATAAACACATTCAACCAATATTCTACTAAATGCTTTGCTTTTGATGAAACAAGAAGATAGCACCAGTTTTGATTGAATTTGTTTGGCTTCTCAACCAAAAAAACTGAACTTATGTCATTATTACGAGAAAAATGCTCCATCTTTGTTTTTGCTGATAGATAGGCGCTAATCTTGTTTGCCCTTGTAATAAACTGTAGCGAGTAATTTTGATCTGCATGATTAAGTACCAGGTATAAAGGTGCTTTTTTATCTGACGAAAGACATGAAATTAAATCAGAAACTGCTTTATCGTTTTTGCCCTTAACAAAATACCTTTTATTTAAAGTGTTATTTTTAAAATATAGTAACATTATGCCTTCTTCTCCAATAGAAAGCATGAACTTACTTTTGGATTTTGAACTAAACATATTAACAAAGCGTATACTTATCTAGAATTAAAAAGGCAATTTATTGAAATTCATTAAACGTTAGAGGGAAATATTGTTATAAATTTTCGCAGCAACATTATTTATATTATAATTTTTTATAAAATTACTACTAATATTAAGTTATTTAATTGATGAATTAAGAAAATTTATTAATTAGAAATACACACTAGGTCAATTAATTTTAATTGACCTAAAACGCTAATATAGTTGTTATTAATATTGTATTAATTGTGAAGGTGAAAAATTCTGATACATCTTCAGTAACTTTTTCTCTACTTTTTTTGGGTAAGGTCAGTTACCCTTTTTTGAAAGGTATGTTTTCATTAAATAAGCAAACTGTACTTGATCCATTTCTCAAGGTAAATACTGAACTTACCCTTTCGATTATCAGGTAGTCGTCAGTTGTGCGGAAATTTACTAAAGACTCATACCCTGCAGAATCAACCATAAAAACTGCTGGGAAATCAGAGTTTATTTTATTGAATTGTAGATATGTAAATTTTCCGTCATCAAAAACCTTAATTGGTATTATTGACTGACTGCCTTTAACGTGCGAGATGGAATAATTAAAATTTAAGCCCTTCTTTACAACTTCAATGTCGTTTATATCAGGAATAATGGTATGACTAGCTTGTTCGAAGATATCGCCGTTATTTGTTGTGTAAATCTCATCACTGCTAAATAGTGGATAAAGAAACCTTACTTCATACGCTAATTTTGGATCATCTAGTCCGGTTGCTTCTTCAGCATGAAACTCAAAGTAATAAACTCTTTTATTGGTAATTATAGTTGCGTTAGTATCGGCAATATCATCTATAGGCTTAATAAACAATCTGTTACCTTGAGGAAGAAGTTGCCAACCAGTTGGATCACCCATTGAAAGGTTTTGTATTTCCTCCCCTGGTTCAAACAATATACTGGACTGATAACCATAAAAACCCGTATACTTATGTATAGCTTGTGGGTTATAATTTATTACCTTTATGTGATTATCTCCAGCTATTGAACGTGGCTCCTGTTTTGCAAGTGCATCACTACCACAAAAAAACAACAGTACGGCAAACAGTAAACCAATCATGATATCAAAATAAATTAATCTTCATTTTATCATTGATAGACATGCACTGCAACTATTAAGCTATACTATAAACCCCAATTATAAGTTAGCAAGCGGTAGAAAAGGCAAGCTTCATGACGCTCAACGAAAAAAAGGAAGCATTTGGCTTGCCACCACTGCAGAGTGATAGATCGGAAATTTGACATATAGTATTATTAACAAGTATTTAATATTCATGTTAAAACTTTTTTAATTATATTTTATGTGAGGAAATTATATCAGGTACAATAGAAGGAAGTCAAAATGAACTGGAAGAATTGGGTAAGTTTAACCAGGTACAATGGAATAAGTTTGTGGAAGGTTCTATTAACAAGGGAAAGAAAGAGTTAAAAGCAGAGCCTTCTATTTCCTATACTTTCTTCCTTAATCCAGAATTCGTGTTAGTAGGGTAGTTATGGATAAAAATGAAGCTTTAAAAATTGTAAGTTAAAAATATGATATAAATAAAGATAAGAGGAAAGATAACTCTATATACTCATACCAATTCCTATTACATAACAAACAAATAGACAATAGAAGTGAGAAGGTTATACTAAGGCAGTATAATGATGGAGTTTTGGAATGGCATTGGTATCAAAATTATTAGACGAAAAAGTTGTGGATTTAGCAAAGGAAATGTTGAAAAAAGTAAGGAATAATGCATATGTTTCAAAGAAATTACAAGCCGTAATAGCAGCCAAAAAGCACAGTATATCGGAGGTAGCAAGAGTGTGTAAAATCTCGAGAACCGCATTGACTGAATGACCTAAAATTTGGAAGGATAGAAAAACTGTTTGCGCCGCCTGAGCGCCGTAGAAAAAGTATACTAAATCAGAGTCAACGCGGGCAAATTGAGATGTGGATAGAAGAAAATCCGAACATTACTATTAAAGAAGTAAAAGTGAAGATATTAGAAGAATTTGGCTTAAATATCAGCAAATCTACAGTTCACAGCGAGATGCAAAAGATCTACATAACACCACGACCAATGCACCATAAACAAGATCCAAAAAAACAGGAAGAATTCAAAAAAAAATCTCAATGAGAAAGTAAATTCATATCCTCAAAAAGAGGTATTTTTCTTCGATGAATCTCGATTTGGAACGCATTCAAAAGTTGGACATGGATGGTTTAAAAAAGGTATGAGAACGCAGGTAAAGGTGAAAATAGGTAGAGAAAATTTCTATCTTTATAGTGCTGTAAACCCAGAAGTGGAGAAGATTTCAGCCTATTTGCACCAAACGTAAACACTGATTGTATGAACATATTTTTGGAGCAAATGTCGAAAGATTTGGAGTCTCAAGAGGCCTTTTTAATTATGGATTGTGCTAGTTGGAAAAAGCTTAAAAGTACCACAAAATATCACCATAATTTATTTGCCACCATACTCACCAGAGCTCAATCCCGTTGAGAGGTTTTGGTTATACATAAAACACAATATTTTGCGCAATAAAATCTACGATACTATCGGCCTACTTGAGGATGTTTTGTGCAAATTTATTGTCGATCTTTCCCCTGCTACAATTAAACAAGTTTGCAATGTCTCTTATTTGTTCACTTAGTAAGGGGAGTTGGTATCACTATAGGAATAAAGTTATCACGGGCGTGTGCGACCGCGCCAGCATTATAATATGTAAACAATGTCATTCCTGCGCGTAAGCAGGAAAAAAGGGCATAGTGTTGTGGCACTTGGATAGGAGCTGACACCATCACAAAGTGAACCAGCGTCATACACACATCCCTTTGGTGACAATGTTTGTTGATGCAAGATTATACCTTGAAAAAATTAAGTTTTAGTGCTATTAAATAGTTATAAATTTTGTCTCTGTGGTAGCTTTATGAATGTTAAAAGTAAAAAAATACATGATGCTAAAATAAAATTACCAATATTTCTTGATTATCAATCTACTACTAAAGTGGATCCCCGTGTTTTAGAGGTGATGATACCTTACTTTGGTGAGTTCAGCAATGCACACTCTCGCAGCCATTCATTTGGTTGGACTGCTGAAGAAGCAGTGGAAAAAGCAAGGAAACACATCGCTGATCTGGTGAACGCAGATAGCAAAGAAATTATCTTTACCTCAGGTGCAACTGAGTCAAATAATACGGCAATCAAGGGCGTTGCTCACTTTTATAAAAATAAAGGAAATCATATAATAACTGTCTGTACGGAGCATAAGTGTGTTCTGGATTCTTGTCGGCATCTGGAAAATGAAGGCTTTAAAGTTACATATTTGCCTGTTAAACAAAACGGAATTATAGATTTATCAAAGCTTGAGGAAGCAATTACTGATAAAACAATCCTGGTTTCAGTGATGATGGTAAACAATGAAATCGGAGTAATTCAGCCTGTCAAAGAAATTGGTGCAATATGTAGAAAGCATAATATATTTTTCCACACAGACGCTGCTCAAAGCTTTGGAAAAGTTCCAATTGATGTAAATGGAATGAACATAGACCTTATGAGCCTTTCTAGCCACAAAATTTATGGGCCTATGGGAATAGGTGCATTATATGTCCGTAGAAAGAATCCTCGTGTTAGGCTGATACCGCTAATTAGTGGTGGTGGACAGGAAAGAGGCATGCGCTCTGGCACAGTTCCAACTCCCCTTGCAGTCGGTTTTGGTGAAGCGGCACGTATTGCTAAAGAAGAAATGAAAAAAGAAACAACTAAAGTAGAAGAATTAAGGGATGTTTTGTATAATAAGATAAAAGAAGCATTTCCTGATATCGTTTTAAATGGTGATTATGAAAATAGAATTCCTGGCAACCTAAACTTGAGCTTTCCCTATGTTGAGGGTGAGTCTCTCATCATGGCAATCAAGGATTTAGCAGTAAGTTCTGGTTCTGCGTGCACGTCTGCGTCTCTTGAGCCTTCCTATGTCATACGGTCGCTAAATAATGGCCATGACCTTGAGCATTCATCAATTAGATTTGGCCTAGGCCGATTTACAACTAAAGAAGAAGTTTTGTACGCAGCAGATCTTGTTGCTAAAAATGTTGGCCGACTGAGAGAAATGAGCCCACTTTGGGAGATGGTACAAGAAGGAGTAGATTTGAACACCGTGAAATGGGACTCTCATTAAGAGGTTGTCCACAAACTAGTAAATCAAGCATATTCCCTACTTAACATAACTTTACTCATAGCTAAATATAAAGGGAATGTTCAAAAAACCATACGCGTCAAGTTAAGGAAATATTGCCCAATATAGCAACATTTAAAAGGGGTATCTTGTTTGTTACGTTTACTTTTCAAGGAAGTTTTGATTTAAAATGAAATAAATTTTTCAGAAAAATCTATAAACTATTAGCTTTATTGCTTACTATCTAAAATAGTTTTTACCATTTCCCTTTTTTTCTTATACTACTTTTCCTTAACTTGACGCGTATGCTTTTTTGAACATTCCCCCAATTTTAGGCGCATGAGCAAAGATTATGAGCATTCTCCTCTTACTTCAAAAAACAATATCTTCTTTAATATGATTACTTCTATGCTTACTAAATTAGCTACTTAAGTCCTTTCAAGACAGGCTCTTACACCTTTTGAATTTATATGTTTACAGTGCTCCTGAATTATTTATACTAAATCCATACCATCACACTCTGGGACCATACAGTCTCATTCCACTACCTGCTGACTTACTTTCTGCTTAGCATATCCATCAAATCAGATTCTTTGAGTTTACTATGGTCAACTTTACTGAACTTATTTACCATAGAGCTCATTTGATTATACTGCTTAATCAGAAGATTGACGTCAGTTACACTTGTTCCGGACCCCTTAGAAATTCTAAGTCTTCTTTTGCCATTTAAAATATCTGGATTTTGCCTTTCTTTTTCAGTCATTGAGTTTATGATGGCTATATATTTTTTCACTTTATTGTCATCTGGCACACTGCTGCTTAGCTTTTTTGTGAATGAACTGGGAATGAATTTCATTATGTTGCTAATACCATCAATTTTACTCAGAGTTTTTAACATTCCCACTAGGTCGTTTAGATCGAATTTACCTTTTTTTACTTTCTTTTGCAGTTTATCGATTTCTTCCTGACCAACAATCTCAGCAGCCTTTTCAACCAATGAGACAACGTCGCCCATGCTAAGTATCCTTTTTGCAATTCTGTCGGGATAAAAATCATCAAGGTCACTTAATTTTTCACCACAAGCAATAAATTTAATCGGACAATTGATGATCATTTTCATAGAAAGAGCAGCACCACCACGTGCATCACCATCAATACGGGTAAGAATAATACCAGTTACACCTATTATTTCATTGAATGACTTAGCCATGTTTACTGCATCTTGACCTATCATCGCATCGGTTACTAAAATAACTTCTGCAGGTGAAGCTATTTCCTTCACATCTTTCAGTTCATTCATCATATTATCGTCAATATGAAGCCTGCCTGCAGTGTCTAGTATTAATACATCATAATTATCATTTTTTGCTGCTGCTAGTGCCCTTTTTGTAATTGTAATGGGCTTCTCGTCTATTACTACAGGTAAAGTTTGCACATCTATTTGTTTACCTAGCACTTCAAGTTGTTTTTGGGCAGCCGGCCTATAAATGTCTAAAGAAGCAAGCATCACTTTTTTCTTTTGTTTTTTTAACTTTAAAGCAAGCTTCCCTGAGGTAGTTGTTTTACCTGCACCTTGTAAGCCCACCATCATAATCACAGCAGGGGGTTTAACTGCTAGGTTTAAGTCACTTTTTTCTGATCCGAGAACTGCAACTAAATTATCCTGCACAATTTTGATTATCATTTGCGCTGGAGAAACACTTTTTATGACTTTTTCTCCAATCACTTTATCTTTAATGTCGTTGATGAATTTTTTTGCAACTTCAAGTGAAACGTCAGCTTCAATTAAGGCTATGCGTATTTCACGCATGGCAAGATTAAAATCATCTTCAGAAATGATTGATTTTCCTCTCAGTTTACTAAATACAGAATTTAAACTTTCGGTTAACGATTTAAACATAATAGCATTAGTAGAATACTCATTAAAAAGAGAGAAGAAGCTGAAACAAAACTCACTGAGTTATAATCCAGCACTTCTTTAAGTTTAGTAATATTATTAAAGTATAAACCAGCAAGTGAATTAGTCAAGTTTTGCAGTACATTGGCAGACATTTCTCTCACTCTAAAGATCAGTTGATTGAACAGCAAGATAATATAGGGTATGAAAGCTCTAAAAGTCCAATCAACATCCATTTTAAAATTTATTCTCGGGTAAAATAACTTGTGTAAAGGAATGAACAATAAAGTGGTACATAATAACAAAACAAATTGCGACAAAATATTTTTTGTGTTGTATACAAAATCGAAAATCGAAGATTTATTGTAAATAGGTAAGTAAGGATTGCCGGCAATTATACATATAAATGCTAAAATAATCATAGTCATTTTGTCTCCCCTCTCTGCTAAAGGTTTTGACTTACTTTTTGCAATAAATAAGTAATAAAGAAACTTTAGCCCCACGCTTAAATGAAGCAGCAAATTTAGAACCTTGTATAAGTTTTTATACACTTCTAAATTAGTACCATTCGCTTCAATCCCGGCTGTAATGTATGATTTACTAATAAATCCAGCGGTTCCAGGAAATGCAGCCATTGTAAGTATTGCGATTATAGCACACATGCCTTCCACTGACACCAATTTACCTACTCCATTAAAACTAATTGTTTTTGTTCGTGAAATAATCGAATTGCTAACCACAAACAATAATGATTGATAAACAAGAGAGAAGATTATATGCAGTATCAAAATTGGTGTTGCCTTTTCCGAAGGGCTGAGCAAACTTCCTGCAATAATCAGCAAGCCCATTTGTCCTACAATATTATAGCATAAAAATCTGCGAATATTTTGCTCAAGAGAAGCAAATATAATGCTGTAAATTGCAGTGATGGCACCTACAAACGCTAATATTTCAGTACAATCTTGCCATAGGTTATAAGTGTGTAAAAGCATCACTAAAAAAGAGACTTTAGTGGTAAATAAAGAGAGATATGTAGTGCCATGTAGCGATGCAGCAGGATATGCATCAACAACCCAAAACGAAAAAGGAAAACAAGCGCAGTTTATCAATAAACCCAAAATTATCAGGTTAGTGCTTTGAAGTGCCAATCCTGCTATTAATATAACTCCAACCAAAAAGTGTACACAAGCGTACCTTACTGCAGGTCCACTATCTCTACAGCTAGCTGCGATAATAAAAAATGCACTGACGGTCATTAATTCAAAGAATATTATAACTAATATTGTCTGCTTAGATAAAATTGCACACAATGAACTGATAGTGTAAGCAAAAAAAGAAAGCATCTCTGAAAAAGTCAAATTTTGTGCTGGTAGAACAGCTAAAAATGCAACTGATAAAAAAGATATTAGTATGATACGAAAAGATAAATCAAAATCTAGAATTGGGAGAGACCAATTTACTGCAATGCTCAAATTTTCAGGTAATTTTAGGACTATAACTATTAATACAGTCAGTAGAAGTAACAGTGACGATTTATAAAGTTGCACAATAATTTAAACCAATATGGTTTATGCTATCTCAATATATGAATAAAATCAATTTGCATATTAACCACTAATTAAACTAATTATCATATAATTATATCAGAGTTTAGAGGGTTATAGAGAAACCGGTCAGATTAGGTTTTTAATCTAATCTGACCGATAGCTTTAATAGTGAGGTAAGCTTTAATATAGCATTCTTAATTCATAATGCTACACTCGTGCATAATTTATTTTTAATTTGTGCACGAGCGTTAGTAAATTATTTACTTTTTGAAATAAAATTTGGCATCACTTTAATATCCAGACCTAGTAGACTTCAGTAGGGCTGCCAGTTGGGCCCATAAGAATTATTTGCTCGCCTTCTCTTAAGTGTCTGCATAAACCAGTGGAACCGCCGATTTCCAGCACAATAGTGGAAATAATTCCTTTTTTTTTGTCTACTTCAGTGCCAGTTACAGCTATACCCTCCATAGCAAGGTTTGTATTATTGGCTTTTCTGCTATTGGTTTCAAAATTTTGCAATCTAAAGAATTGCCCAGGCTTAAAATTCTTTGCCGCAAGTGGTACTTTGATCACTATTTCCACAACTTTGTCTGTTAAATATTGAACTTTTATAACCTTTGCAGTGAATTGCTCTTTGATTTTATTGAAAAATTCTTTGTTAGCCAGGTGTTCTGATATTATTCCAGCGCGTGACGCTTTAGTGTACAAATGCTGCAATTTGTAGGTAATTCGCATAGCAGGTGGTGTCATGCAAGTAGCTGACGCTGGAATCCAGTTCTGACTATACAACCATCTGGTGTACTCATTCAAAATTAAGTTTTCTGGATCCCAGTGTCTGGGCACTGGAATGACATCTTTTTTGGTGAAAGTTACTCTTACATTACAACATTCATACAATTGTGCATATGACTCCGAGATTCTATCTGGAGTGGCAGAAATGAAGCTATTAACTCTATTCAAAAGCTGAGAAATGATAGGGTAACCATTCTTAGCGCTTGCCATAGCTTTCACGACGCTACCGCTATACGAAGGATGAAGATCACCAAAAAAGCTAATTGTTTTATTGCCTTGCTTATATACTAATATTCTGTCTTTATTCTGCATCTTAGGAGAAAATATTGGATCTATTTCTTTTCCTGATGAATTCAAATGAGTAAAATACCCATTGCTTAATTTAAAATGCTTTTTATCTTCTGTTGCAATAACTGTATTTGGCTCAGTACCTGCTGCTATAAAAATAGAACGTGCTTTCATGCATTTGATTTCGCCGGATTTTGTGTCTATTAGTTTTATTGATTCAGCATGATTATATTTATCCGTCACAACTTCAACTGGCTCTAAGTTTTCAATAAAGTAAATCCCTTCTGACAGTGCATTTTGCACCTCTTCGCTATTTAATCGATAACTTGGTGAATCTTTTAGCTCTTTTCTATATACAACTTTCACTCCCCCCAAACTCTGCATTAACTCTAATATTTTTATTTCTCTATTCTCTTTTTTTGCTAACTCTCGCTCTGCTTGGATCAACTTTGCGTGCGATATGAGCTCATTTGCAATTTTGTGTTCTTCCTCTGTCCAATCTTTTTCAACACAGTCCTTTCCATACTTATCAACTAATATCGCATAACGAAGAAGAAATTTTTCTACTTGAATTGGATAATACGCTAAAGCTTCAGTGGCAGTGTCAATCGCAGTAAGCCCCGCACCTATAACAACTATCGGCATACGAACTTGCAGATTCGCTATAGAATCAAATTTAAGAGCGCCAGTCAGTTGTAACGACATAAGAAAGTCAGATGCCATACGCACTCCACGAGCTAGTATATTCTTTATTTTGATCATTCGTGGCTTGCCAGAGCCAAGTGCTAGGGCGATGTGATCAAAACCCAAGTTGAAGGCATCATCAACATTAATCGTGCCACCAAAACGAATGCCTCCATAAAGTGCGAAATTCTCACGTCTTTCCAGCAGTAATCTAATAATCTTTAAGTAATTCTTATCCCACCGAGAAGTAATGCCATATTCTGCCACCCCACCAAACCCATCTGCCATGCGTTCACTCAATTTTTTGTGTTTAAAATCTTTAATTAGTTGGAAATTATCGATCAAAGGCTCAATTTTTAATCCATCAATGGCGATAACGCTATGCCCATCATTCAACAAATGATGAGCTAAATTAAAACCAGCAGGACCAAGGCCTACAACTAGAACGTTTTTTCCGGTGTTTTCTCTTGGTAATGAACGCTGAAAATTTAAAGGATTCCAACGGCTGAGCAGAGAATATATTTCAAATCCGTACGGTAAACTAAGTACATCATCCAAAATCCTTGTTTCGATCATTGGCACATTCACGGGTTCTTGTTTCTGATATATGCACGAGTTCATACAGTCATTGCATATTCTGTGCCCAGTAGCCGCACATAATGGGTTATCTATCATCACAATTGCAAGGCCTGCTATGCTGTACCCTTCGCTTTTTACCAGGTTCATTTCTGATATTTTCTGCTCTAGTGGGCAACCGTGCAGCTCAACTTTGAGTGGGGACTGTTTAAAGGTATTGTCGTTATTAATTAGCCCCTTTGAACAACTGTCCTTATTTTGCTTATGACAAAATATGCAGTAATGAGCATTATCCAATGCTTTATTCAAACTCACCTTTTCACTTGTTAAGTCAAAACCATATCGTCTTTTTATTTCGCTTGAATACAACACTTCAACTTTGTCTACTTCTTTTTTAGAAAATGGTATGAGATTTTCGTGGTCAAATTTTTTATGAATACTGAATAATATACTCTGTTTGTTTTTTACTCTCCACACTGCATATTGTGCCGCAAGTTCTATTTCTTCTTTGTGATCCTCTTTATTTTCAAACCAATGCATCACCTGCTCAGCAAAATTTTTTTCTGTTGTTGGCAAAGTAAGGAAACTATTTAATCTGTTGGTAACATAATCAATATTTGCTATATCAGTGTATTTCTTCAATGCATAGCGTTGGACAAATAACCTTTTGCATTTATATATTAGAGCAAAATTGTTGTGCTTTTTCTTTAGTTCCTTTATTTCTTTTTCAATGTTGAAAAGTTTTGCAATGAACTCGTCAAATAAATATGAGAGGTCTATTATTAGCTGACTATCTGTTATTTGAGTGGCCAACATTGGTTGTTCTATGGATCCCAGTGTCACGCACTGGGATGACTGGGGGTGACACTGGGATGACATCGAAGAAGAAGCTGCTTTTTCTCTTGCTTCAATTAATGAACAAAACAAGCTTTCATCACATGATTTAATATAATTCAAAAATGTCTCATCTAATTTTATTAATCCATTGCGAGTATATAGATTAGAAAATGAGATGTTGAAATTCAGTTGCATTGCTATATTATATAGTGCGTACACTATAGAGATAGTTTTTTATAGATGAAAATTACTGAATTTGCGTGTTTTGCAACATAGCTAAAATCGTTGCTTCTGCAACTTTTTCTTCGCCAACATATGCAACACACTCAAATTTACATGCACTTAAACGTGCATTTTTAATGTTAGCTTGCAGAATCAGTGTGTCCCCTGGAGTGACTGGCTTTCTGAATTTTGCATTTTCAATAGACATAAAGTAAATAGCTTTGTTTTCTATTGTACCTTGACTTTCTTTACCAAGAATACATATTGCAGATGCCTGAGCTAGAGATTCAATTATTAAGACTCCTGGCATTATTGGATGACCAGGGAAATGGCCAATAAAAAATGGCTCATTGAAAGTCACATTTTTGATTGCTTTTATACTTTTACCAGGATCACACTCTATAACCCTATCTACTAAGAGAAACGGATAAGAATGTGGTAGTATTTTTATAATATCACTGATATTAAATTGCATAAGCCTACTCAATGCCTTTTAAAGCAAATTCAGGTATTTCCTTGTTTATATTGTTTAATACCATATCCGATAAATCAACTTCATCCATAGAGTATAAAACTTGGTTCTTTTTTGAAATAAATAGTACCAAATCTATGTTGTCTTTTTCTGCCGTTTTTTTAGCAACTTCTTTTATCTTGTTAAAAACACTCTCTACTCCATCTCTATAACTTTCTTCTAAATACAACATTTTTTTAGCGTAAGCATCTCTAGCATTTACAGTATGCTTATTAAACTGTTCTGTCTTTTCCTTTTTTGCTTCTTCTGACAAAAGTTCAAATTCTTCTTTTGATGGCTTAAGTTTTTCTAACTCACTTTCAAATTCTTGTTGTAATCTAGAATTCTGCTCCTTTATTTGTTGTTGTATGTTTTGCAGAGCAAGGGATTCATTGATAACTTTATCACTATCAATAATGGCAGCCTTTGTGTTCTGAGGTTGATATCCTACAAACTTATACCCCACAAATAAGGAAATAATTAAGGCAATAACTGATATAAATAACTGTATATATTTCATTCAAATCCCCGCTTCAATAGAAAATTTAACATTTGGTGATGGTATTATATCATAAGATTCCTTTACTAAAGGAAACCCAAAATCTAATCTAAGTCTACCAAAAGGAGAAGGCATTGAAAAGCCAAAACCTGGTGACACTCTTATAAGCTTACTATCATTATATGGATCTTTATATTTCCCATTTTTATCATCTAAGCCAAAAAGTGTTGCATAGTCAACAAATAATGAGCCTTTGATACCAGCATAGTCATATAGTTTTGGTAGTGGGAAATCTACTTGCTGTGTTAAATTAAAATAAGTTTTGCCTCCTAGTGAGCTTTTATTTTTGTCTTCTGCTCTTGGTCCAATACCGGAAAGGTCAAACCCTCTAATCTCATTACCCCCTTTAAAAAAGTGCTGGCCAATGTTTAGATCTTCATCGGTATAAGAAAAAATATGACCTGCCGCCATCTTAAAGCGTAGTATTATGCTATCGTCAATTTTACTTAATATAGGATGCGTGTAAAAAGACAAGAACTCAGATTTTAGGAAGTTTACATTCCCTCCCAATCCTGAAACATCCTGACTTATACGCAATAAATATCCTTCTTTTGGAGCATAAAGATTATCTAGTTTATTATATGCCAATGTGTATCCTACTGATGAAATCTGATGTTCACCTTTTCGGTCCAGTATTATTTCAGAGATATCGGTGTCTTGTCCACCCTTATTATCCATGTGTATATGATTATACTTATAAGAATAGCGAAGGGAATTAGTTAAGTTCTCTGTGGCTTTATATGATAACTTTGTAAAAAATCCCATATCGCAACTATCAAAAGTAGTGTTTGGCTTATCTTGTTTTTCGTAAAATACGCCTACACCTAGTGATGTATCAGAATCATTAAAATTATTTTCAACAAACTCTAAATCAGTAGAAAATACGTATTGACTTTTTTCGAGAGCAAAAGAGAGTTCTTTTCCAGTACCAAATAAATTACGGTCTTTGAGGTCAATTTTAATCAATGCTCCACCAGGAAAAGACACACCTCCTCCCAAATACAACGAAGTAGTGTTTTTTTCTTTAACATTTAAGTCAAGATTTACTGCATCGCCATTAACTGCGTAACTATTTACTTTCACTGTTTCAAAAAAATCACTACTCATTAGTTTTTTACGTGATTTTTGAATCTCAGATATATTGTATGCATCACCTTCTGCTACACTTAGCTTACTTCTGATCACTTTATCTAAAGTGCGATCGTTACCATCAATTGTAATTTGATTTATATAAATCTTTTTACCCGGCAGCACTCTGTAGGTCACATCTACAACATTGTCACGTTGTGCATACTCTGGATTAACTTTTGCAAATATATATCCTTTCTCATTTAAATACTTGTTTATTTTTTCTACTGTATTATTAATTTTAACTCTATTAAATACCTTATCGTTTTCCTCTGTTATAAAATCCAATATTTCTCCTTTTAGGCTCAAATCCTGAATTTCAGTTTCAATATTAACCTCATTATTTCCAAACAAATATTGCTGTCCTTCGTCAATCAAAAAAGTCAACTCTATCTGATTGTTATTATCAACCTCAACAATCGGTTGAATATTATTTTGAATATATCCCTTAGACGAATAAAAACGATCGAGCAATTCTGTGTTAATCAATAAATATTGTGGTGAATAACGAGTTCCGCCCTTAAACATGGCTCTAAATAACTTACTAAATATGTCATTACTATGCACTTTAATAGCTTGCTCTAGCTCGTTTTCAGAAAAGTTTTTGTTACCTATAAATCTTATATCCTTAATTTTAGAGGTTTTACCTTCTTTTATTTTAAAAATTAGATTGACCCTATTACTATCAAGCTTATTCAGCTCATATGCAACGTTAACACCAACCTTACCGTTATTTCTATAAGTAGTGATTAAATTCATTAAATCGTTTTGCAATTTTGTTTCAGTGAAAATAGTTAGCGATTTTGATTGAATTACATTATTTAGCAGCTCTTTGCTGTTAAATAATTTATTACCCTTTAATATTATCTTGTTAATTAGTGGATTTTCTTGAATTTTTACTACTAAATTTTTTTTATCATCGATATAAGCGTTAACACTAGCAAACAACTTTGTTTTATATAAACCTTTTATAATCGAATCTATATCATCGTCATCTACATAGCTACCAGGTTCCAACTTTATATAAAACCCTATTGTTTGATTGCTTACTCGCTCATTGCCAATGCATTTGATATCTTTTATCTGTACTTTTTCCTTATTTTCTAAAGCAACAAGTAGAGCGGGAAAAATTACTATTAATAATATGTAAAGTAGCTTTTTCATATTTATTTTAAAAAAGACTCCTAATATCATTCGAAATTGCAATTGCCATCAGCAAGAACAAAATGAAAGCACCAAAGGTAGCCTCATATTTTTGATATTTCAAACTTAAATCTCTACGTATAACTGCTTCTATAATATAACGAAATAAATGCCCACCATCCAGTAGCGGAATTGGTAGCAAGTTAATCGCAGCTAAATTAGCTGAAATAATTGCCATGAGATACACAACCATAATAAATCCTTTTTTGGCTGATTGCCCTGAATATTTTGCAATTTTTATTGGTCCACCTATTTCACTTGCACTTCTCTTACCAACGATAATTTGAAAGATAGCTTTGATCGTTAAGCACATAGTGTGGTAAGTTTCACTTACTGATAAGCTCACAGCCCCAAGAAAAGATGACTGCTTTAATGTATTGACTGAAATAATCCCTATAGTTTCTCTTTCTATTATGTTGCCAAAAACATCTCTACTCTCAATTGTCAATGGAGTCAGGCTAGTTCTACGCTCCTCATTATTTCTGCTATATTTAATTTCCATTCTCGTCTTGGGGTTCGACATTATCACACGTGAAATATCTTCAAAGTATTTTATTTTATGTTCATTGATTTGTGTAATAGTGTCACCTGGTAATAGGCCAGCTTGTTTGGCTGCACTTCCTTCAATTACATCCCTAATCACCGGTGGAGTGCGGTAATACCCTGCCGTACTAAAAAATATTGTAAAAGCTATAACAGCAAGTATCATATTTGCAAAAGGTCCTGCAAAAATCACTGCTGCTTTTTTATACCGCGGTTTTGTATGAAATGAATACAACTTTTCTTCTTCAGTTAATTCTTTTTGATCAGCTGGGACACTCGCTGCATTAGTATCCCCTAACATCTTAACATAACCACCCAATGGAACAGCGCTTAATTTCCATCTAGTTCCAGACTCATCGTTAAAACCAAAAATTTCAGGACCAAAACCTATAGAAAAAGATTCAACTTTAACTTTGCATACTTTGGCAACAACATAATGCCCATATTCATGCACGAATACTATGACAGAAATTATTAAAGAAAATGACAAAAAATAATATATTCCATCGCTAAATTGATGGATAAGATTAGAAATTAATTCCACCTGTATACTTAGATCTTAACAAAATGTTAAGTATATTAAAACGCGCCTCGCTTGACAAGTATTTAGTTTAACTTTTAAATTAAAAAAAGTTTAATTGTAATGACAGATACCTCACTACTCAGAAGAAAATTAATGTATAGAAGCTGGCATAGGGGTTGCAAAGAAACCGATATACTTTTAGGGCATTTCGCATTGAAATATCTTGATAAATTTTCCTTAAGCGAACTAATCGAATACGAAAAAATAGTTGATCTTGATGATTACGAATTATATTGTTACATAACTCGTAAGACAAACCTCCCTCCTGGCTTAAATAGTCAGATAGTCAATTTAATTGCTTGCTTTATTGAAGCTAATCCTTTATGCATTCAAGATTAGTGATAATCTTATTTACCTTATCTAGTACCTCAGTATATTCTATTCTTTTCTCGTTTCTATACTTTTCACGCTCTTGATTTGCTTCATCCAACCGCTTTGTTAATTCTAAAATTTTATCCTCAAGAATTAGTGCTGCAAGTAAGAAATTTAATGCATCCGAACCCTTACCTCCAGTTTTTTGAGATACAGAACCAACTAGCTTATCAAAACTATTAGCAAGGCGTAATAAATGGCTCTTCTTCCCACTTTCGCAAGATATTTTGTATGTGTTATTACGTATAACTATTTCTACTACTTGCATATGGTGCTAAAAATTTCTATCGTACAGTATAGACTCAAACCCCTACTTTCATCTTATTTATGGTATAAATTTTTATTCATTTATCAAATCAGATAATTTTTTACTGCTACGAAAATATGTTTTAAAGTATTGATTCTTTGTAAACTTCTGTAACATTAAATGGCTTGTTTCTTTCAAGTTATAACTTCTAACTGAAAAAGAACCAAACCCCCTAATTTCAACTCTATTATGATGTTTCAATGTGCTTGAAAGTATCCCAAAAAATCTATCAACTATAGCTGCTATAACAATCTTATCTAAAAAAGGATGTCTTTTTGCTACCCTCGCTATTATATCAGACTTTGTTGCCATTTATATGAAATCAAAATAAGTAAACCTTATCACTTAGCAGATAATACTATGTTATATTCTTCAACACCCAATACTTCAACTTCTATTTTTTCTGACATAGAGAACTTTTTATTTTCCGGTAAATGCTCTTGATCTATTAGAAGGGTTACATCGTTCTCAACTTCAACGACTAGTCCATTATCTTCTCTCTTACCTACAATAACCTGTATTTTATCGCCTACCTTAACTTTCTTTATCAGTTCTTCAAGAGGATCATACTCTATTTGTTTTATTCCAAGATAAATTCTTGCCCGATTCACGTTAGCCCTTATTACTTTTGCTTCTATTTTATCACCTACATTATACTTCTTTATCTCATCTGAACCATTTTTAGACCAACTTAAATCTTTCGCATATATTGTCCCTTCTACGTTCTCATCTATTTCAGAATCACTGAAAACAACAGATACATATGAGCCGGTATTATTCTTCACTTCACCAGAAACAATAGAACCAGGAGGATATTTATTGATAAATACTTGCCAAGGGTTGTCTACACACCTTTTCATGCTTAAACTCATCCTACTCTTAGCAATGTCAATACTGAGAATTTTTACATATACTTCTTGTCCCCTTGTCACAAGGCTACTAACTGGTAAATTGCTCTTAACCCAAGTTATTTCCGACGAGTGCACTAAACCTTCAATTCCAGGTCTAAGCTCAACAAACAATCCATAATCTTCTATACTTGTTACATGACCCTTATGCACACTATCAACCAGATACTTTGACTCTGCATCTTGCCAAGGGCTATCTTCTAGCTGCTTCACACCCAAGGAAATTTTAGCATTTTCCTTATCTATTTTTATAATTTTAACTTTTATAGTCTGGCCACAAGCAAAAACTGCAGATGGATGACTTACCCTACTCCAAGAGATATCTGTAATATGTAACAATCCATCTATAACTCCCACTACATCTGATTCATGAATGCCGACAAATACACCGTAATGAGTGATGCTTTTTATTTTTCCTTCTATTATATCGCCTTCATTTAAAGATTCTAAAAATTTAATTTTTTCACCAGCGTGCAATTTTTCTAACACCAGCTTTCTTGATACTACAATATTACCTTGCTTCTTATCCATTTTAAGCACGATGAACTTTTGTTCAGTTTCAATAAGGTGCTTCGCGTCTTTTACTTGCTTCAAATCCACATGACTCAGCGGTAAAAAAGCGCTTATTCCGTCACCAAGATCAACAATAAAGCCACATTTAATTGAGCGTTTAATAACTCCGCTTACTTCAGCCCTTGTAACTGTATCTTCTTCGAACTTATTCCATTTTTCGTCCCTAATTGCTTTTTCACGGCTAAGAACAACATTACCATGATAATCTTCAATTCTTTCCACATAAACTCTAATTTTCGAGCCAATAATGATCTCATCATTACAACCGAGTTCCTTGATCAGAATTCTCCCGTCAGACTTTAAACCAATATCAACTACAACGTCGTTAGGGTTTATTCTTGTAATTACACCTTCTACCACATCTCCTTCTTTAATTTTGTTAACAAAAGAATCTTCGAACAAGGCATTATCTTGATCCTCAAATTGGCCTTGACATATCTCTTCTATAAACTTGTTTGATGATAGCTTTCTGATAGTAATCGGCAAATTTACAGATGGATTATTATTATTCATACCTTTAACTTAAACTTTATTAGAACTCACATATTATATAATATTAACAATTATTGACAAGTAATTTTTCGTTAATTCATTTCGAGAATTGTTTAAGCTATATAAAATATAGTGAGAAAATTATATATGTATCAAGAATATGCTATTTAAGAATAGTAAGTGGATCAGATCGTTCTCCAGAAGGTCCAGGCTAAAACCGGATGTTGATGAAATATTGGAAAGATATTCTATTCAAAACAGCAAGGAATCTATAGAGAAGATTGTAAATTCACAAAAAAGAATATTGGTAGAAATAGGCTTTGGCAACGGTGAAAATATGCTTTACCAGGTGCTCAATGAACCTGATCTATTATTTATAGGATGTGAGCCCTACTTAAAGGGGGTTTCTCGCTTGCTAACAAACATAGAAATACAAAACATAAAAAACATTTTAATATGGACAGAAGATGCAAGAGAATTGATTGCAAATTTTCCTGACAACAGTGTTGAAAGATTCTTTATTCTCTTTCCAACCTCAGTTATGGATTAGAAAATAGATAAAAGTATAACTAAGAAGAGGGAAACAGGGTAAACTCGAGTATTTTAGTAATAATAAGAGGTTACACATGAAGAAAGATATTACAGAACTGTACTGTTGCGTCGAGGATTTTTGTCGTGCGGTAGATGATAATTTTGCAAATAGGTTCTTATCAAACGGCAAAAAACCAACCAGAGTACCAGAAATAGCGCACTCAGAAATTCTAACCATAATCCTATTATACCATAAATCACCATGTAAAAACTTCAAGGCTTTTTATCTTTGTTATCTTCAGTTATTCTATAGATCAGAGTTTTCAAAGCTGCCTTCATATCACAGATTTATTGCCTTAAAGCCGCGAGTTTTGTGGTATTTAGCATTACTTTTGCAATGGTTTTGTGAACAAGCAAAAATGACCGGGATTTCCTACATAGATTCTACTTCAATAGCAGTATGCCATCGAAAAAGAATCTCAAGAAATAAGGTTTTCAAAGGATTAGCAGAGTTAGGAAAGAATACTTACGGCTGGTTTTTTGGTTTTAAATTACATGTAGTAATCAATGAAATAGGTGAAATTCAAGGTGTTACGCTAACCAGAGGTAACGTCGATGACAGAAAACCTGTACCAACTCTAACCAAAAAACTAACTGGACTTTTGTTTGGAGATAAGGGCTATATAAAGAAAGAGCTCTTTGAGAAACTATTCGATAGAGGTCTAAAACTCGTCACTAAAGTGAAAAAAGGTATGAAAAATGCACTGATTTCGCTGAAAGAGAAGATTTTACTAGGGAAAAGATCGATTGTTGAAACGGTTTTTGGCTGCCTAAAAAACAAATTTGAACTTGAGCACACTCGGCATAGATCCACAGTAAATTTCTTGGTACATATTTTTTCTACCCTCATTTCTTATTCAATGCAATCGAAAAAGCCCTGTATTTCTCAGCTTTACTTCGTTGGTTAATCCATAACTGGGGTCATAGGGGCTTGCATGACACCATTCTTTTTTCTGGATCCAAGTAGTCAGGGCACTGGGATGACACCCTGACAATCGTCATCCCGCTACATGTTAGTGGGATTATGCTAAGAGATACCGCGGCGGTATGACGGTTCATGGTGGAATGACGTAGAATTTTATACTCACCAACTCAGTGTCCAATCTGGATTGTATCTTATCGGTAAAAAAGAAGAGCTATTTTAGGAAGTTTTTATAGGGCTAAAACTAAAGAAAACTTGCATATAAATTCATCAAGTGTAAAATTAGAGTTGTTTTAAAAGAATAGGTCAATTATGAATCTTGTAACAAAATCTGCTATCGATTTTACTGCTCCAGCTGTTCTCTCCGGCGGAGAAATTGTTGATGATTTCTGTCTGAGTGAGCGCATAAAAAATAAGTATGCTGTCCTTTTTTTCTATCCACTTGATTTTACCTTTGTCTGTCCAACTGAGTTGATATCATTTAGTAATAAAATAGAGGATTTTTCAAAACGTGGTGTTGAAGTTATAGGAGTAAGTGTAGATTCAAAATTTTCACATTATAAATGGCGAAACACTCCAGTTAATGATGGTGGTATTGGAGAGATTAGCTACACTTTAGTGTCTGATATCAAAAAGTCTATATCAAGAGACTATGGGGTCTTATATGATGACTCAATTGCGCTGAGAGCAACTTTCGTTATTGATGATAAATTTATTGTACGTCATCAATCGATAAATGATTTGCCTTTAGGGCGTAATATCGATGAATTCATTAGAATCGTTGATGCAATTAAACATAATGAAGAGCATGGTGAAGTATGTCCAGCAGGGTGGAAAAAAGGTAAGCCAGCAATGCAGGCAAGCGATGAAGGAGTAGCTGATTATCTAAACTCATACAGTGAAGAATTATAAATTTAGTACAAAAGTTCTTATTATTGGATCTGGGGCAGCAGGTTATGCTGCTGCTATATATGCAGCACGTGCAAACTTAGATCCAATTGTAGTAACGGGAATGCAGCCTGGTGGTCAGCTTACAATTACTACAGATGTTGAAAACTATCCTGGTTTTGTTTCAATACAGGGTCCAGAACTAATGGAGCAAATGAGGTTGCATGCAGAAAAGGTTGGAGCAAAAATAATAGATGATGAGATAAAAAGCGTTGAACAACTTGAGGATTCTAATGAGTATAGGTTTAGATCTTCTGGTAATACCAATGACTACTACTCGAATGCAATTATAATTGCATCTGGTGCGCAAGCAAAATGGCTTGGTCTCAAGAGTGAAAAGGAATTTCAAGGTTACGGAGTTTCAGCTTGTGCAACTTGTGATGGTGCATTTTTTAGAAATAAAGTTGTAGCCGTGATTGGTGGTGGAAATACCGCTGTTGAAGAAGCAATATTTTTAACTCGATTTGCCAAAGAAGTGATATTAATACACAGGCGTGATAAATTAAGAGCGGAAAAAGTAATGCAAGATAGACTCTTTAAAAATGATAAAATAAAAGTAATGTGGAACCATACCGTAGAGCAGATTCTTGGAGAAGAAAATCCGAAAAAAGTTACTGGTATTATAGTTAAATCAACGGAAGCTCAAGAATTGAAAGTGGATGGAGTGTTTATTGCAATCGGACACGCACCAAATACGGGTATTTTTAAAGGCTTTGTTGAAATGGATGAGCAGGGTTACATCATTACAAAACCTGGAACAACTTTAACTAGTAAAGCAGGGGTATTTGCTGCAGGTGATGTTCAAGATAAGGTATATCGCCAGGCAGTAGTTGCCGCAGGAACAGGGTGCATGGCTGCACTTGATGCAGAGAAGTTTTTAGAGTCGTAATTAATTCTAGGATTTTGAATAAATCGCTTGCAATTTTCCTTTTCTTTTACATAATTATATTAGTAAATTATTAGATAGGTTTAGTATGTCTTGGGAAAGAAGTAGAGTAGGTATGACTGGATCAGAAAGAACCCAAGAGTCACTTAATACGCCAACACAAAAGTTATTTAAGGCTATTGATGATGAAAACCTAGAAGGTTTTAAACAAGCTCTGGCAGAGGGTGCGGATGTTAATGCGTTTGATAAAGAAGGCATGACACCTTTGGTGTCCATAGTTACTAATTTGTCTGCAGGCTTTAAAAAAGAATATCAGAATATGATTAGGTTACTTCTACTGCACCAGAGAATAGATGTTAATATTTGTGAAAAAAGTAATGACGATACAGCTTTACACCTAGCAATGTGCTTTCAACAAAAGAAAACGTTACAACTTTTGCTTAGTCACCCAAACATAAACACTAATATAACCAATAAGAAAAATCAAAGTCCTAGTGAGTGTGCTAGGCAAAATCGTGCTGAACATTTGATAATAGAAATACAAAAAGCACGAAAAGGAAAAGAATTATTAGCTGCTCTTTCTAGTGGAAACATTTACCAAGCGGAAACACTATTGAATCAAGAGCTTAATCCTAATTGCTGGAGAAGAACCCAAGATGGAAGAATAAAAACACCACTTAGCTTAATTATCGAATCGTGTTTACGAGGAATAATAGGAGATAACGAAGAAGTATTGACTAAACTTTTAAAACATAAAGACCTAGATTTTAGTCAAATAAAGCCAATACAAGCTATAGAGCGAAATCCATGGGTGAAGAAAATAATTGAACAAGCTATTACAGAGCGATTAACCGATGCTATTAATAAAAAAGATTTAGATGATGTAAAAAAATTAGTAGAAGATAATTGTTTCATAAATCGTGCAATTGTTACTGCTGCGTTGAGGGATGTTGATAATCCAATCGAATCTATTACAAATTATTTAAATGAGAAATTTCCTGCAAATACGAATAATATACCAAAAGATTTTGAGGGGTTTGTAAAAGAACTTGTAGAAGAACTTGAAAAAACAAAAACTCAACTTAAAGAAAAAGAGCAAGAGCTAACGAATAAAACTAGCAAAATTTCACAGTTAGAAAGAGATTTGAAACAAGTAAAACAAGAAAAATTAAGTCAACAAACGAAGATTAATGATCTAAATGATGAAGTAACTCGACTTAATAGAATTGTGTATGGAAGAGCAAGTGACACTGTCGAAATTTCACAATTAAAAAGAGATTTGAAACAAGTAAGGGAAGAAAGAGATAGGCTTTCATCAGAAATCCGTACTAAAAGTCTGAGTAATAAAAACGAAAAATCCTCACAAGCAATTTCCCCTGGTAAAAAACAAAGCAACTATGCTTATGCATTTTTTATATTATCTGGAGCATTGACTGGTTGTGTAGGTTTAGCAATTTTATACGATTATCTAGTAATAGGTGCTTGTCTTACAGCAGTTGCACTGGTTCTTTTTTTAGTAGGATGTCATAGTTTATATAAAGCAAACACAATACTTAGTGATGTTGAAAGCACTCAGCTTGGTGGTTTAGAACGAAGTTAAAGTTTTGACTTCTTCTCCAAACTCTGTTGGAAATTCTTATACATATTAAAAACATCTTGATAATTGAGGTGAGTGTAAACTTGAGTGGTCTCAAGACTCGAATGACCAAGCAGTTGTTGTATTGATCTTATGTCAATATCTTCCTGAAGCAAATGAGTAGCAAAACTATGACGAAATGCATGTGGAGATAAAATTTCTGGTAAATTTAACATTCTCCTTATTTTCTGCAAACGATTGGCCACATAAGTTCTTCCCAATTTTTTTCCCCTTACTCCCACAAAGAGATATTGTGCTTCATCAAGGTAAGGACAAGCTTTTACATATTCCTGTATACATTTTTTTACTACCGGAAGAATGAATACCTGCCTTTGTTTATCTCCCTTACCTGTTACTATTAAACTTTCATTGTTAATATCACTAACCCTAAGGTTCAACGCTTCACTGATTCTTAAGCCTGTACCATATAGCAGGACGATAATCGCAATTTCTCTTTTTATCACCCAAGGTTCACCCAAGTCAGATAATTTCATTTCTTTCACCAAAGTTTTTATATCAGGTATTGATAATGCTTTGGGCAGAGTTCTTCTCTGAATCGGCCTTGACAAGGAAAATACAGCTTCATTGTCTATATTGTAGTTGCTTTTTATGTACTTGAAAAAATTTCTGATTACTGAGAGTGCTCGAGTGTTAGATCTTGCATTTACACCTCTTGCGTAACGAGAGGTAAGCCAACTTCTTAACTCAGGTACGCTCAATTTTTCCAAAGTGCCAACATTCACTTCTCCACCAATGTGAGTATTTAGGAAACTTATAAGATCCTTCAAGTCCCTCATGTATGACTCTAAAGTGTTTGGTGAATAAAATCTGTTGCACCTCAGCCACTCATACCATTTTTCAATGATTGAACCGAGGTCCACAATTATTTTTTAAAGAAAGCATCAATGCATGCGTCGCGGAAGGCTTCATTTATATCAGGGTGAGAGTGACAAATTCTGTATATATCCTCTGCTGCTGCGCCATATGCCATTGCAACCGCTGCTTCGTTGATTAGCGTATCAGCGTATGCTCCTATGATATGCACACCTAGTATTGTATCTGCTCTGCTACAAGTCAGCACTTTCACGAATCCTTCAGCATCATCAGTGATTTTTGCTCTGCCGTTTGCAGCAAATTGACATTTACCAACTTTGTACTTATGGCCAGCATTTTTGAGTTCCTCTTCGGTTTTACCGATCGAAGAAACCGCAGGGTGAGTGTAAATGACAGATGGTATAATTTTATAATCAACGTGAGGTAATTGTCCTGCTATTATTTCCGCAACTGCAACTCCCTCTTCCTCTGCTTTATGAGCAAGCATTGCTCCACCGATCACGTCACCAATAGCAAATATCCCTTTCACATTAGTTTCATATCTATTGTTAACTTGAACGAAACCACGACTGTCTTTCTCTATTTTTCCATCGATACCAAGACTCTCAGTGCATGGTTTGCGCCCTACTGCAACCAGCACCTTATCCGCCTCTATAACGTTTGTTTGGTTATCTTGAGCAGAGCAAACTTCCACACTCAAAGAATTATTATTTTGTTTTATCTCCTCAACTTTAGTGCTGAGTAAAAATTTTACTCCTTGTTTTTGTAGACTAGAAAGTAGAGACTTACTTAATTCTCCATCCATTGCTGCAGCGATTCTGTCAAAAAATTCTACTACAGTGACTTCAGACCCTAGCCTCCTCCATACAGAAGACATTTCAAGTCCTATTGCCCCGGCCCCGATTACGACAAGTTTTTTTGGTACTTCAGTTAAAGATAATGCACCAGTAGACGAAATAATGTCTTTCTCATCGATATTAATTCCTGGCAGAGAGCTAACATCAGAACCAGTTGCAATTACTATATTTTTTGTCTTCAGCACCTTACCTTCAACTGAAATTTCAAGATTACCTTGGTCAAAAGAAGCAAGCCCATTGATTTTAGTGATTTTGTGAAGGTTAAATAGATATTCTATTCCTTGCCCCAATTCTTTAACTCTGGCATCCTTATAGCCTAGCATTTCTTTTAAATCGAAACTTGCATCCTTAATTTTTATGCCAAGCTTCGACAGATCATCTTTCGTGTGAGCATACTGATAGGAAGAATGAAGTAGTGCTTTGGAGGGTATGCACCCAACTCTGAGGCATGTACCACCAAAAATGCTATTTTTATCTATACAGGCAACTTTCAATCCAAGTTTTGCAGCAGCGATAGCGCACTTATAGCCGCCTGGACCACCACCTATAACAATCAGGTCATAATCAATCATAAAGAACAAACCTATTTTCTAAAGAATAAACACCATTTCCCTCAGTTGTTACATATATTTTATCGCGAGTAAACACCAGAGTGTGAAACACATTACCAGGTACTTTGATTACCTTTCCTGCACTTTCAGATCGCGGAAAAGCAATAATTGAACCTTTATTGCTCGTTACCCACAATGTATGTGCATGCATAATTGGAGCAAATAATTGCGTATTTTCTATTAAATCAGATGTCCAGACTGTTTCTCCATTTTTTATATCCAGGCCAATTATTTTATCGTCTTTAGTAACTATAAAAATTCTTCCGCCTTCTTTTTGCTCCTTTGGAGGAATAAGAGGACTATAATATGACTCAATGTCTGATACACTTTTTACTTGCAGTGACTTTGACCATAAAATATTCCCTGATTTTACGTCAATACCATAAACATAAGAATTGTTTGTAGTTATTAAAGTATCGCCAAGCACTCTCGGTGTAGTAGTTACATCTGTGAGCTGTGTATCCAAAAAGTTTGTAGCCAATTTTTGGCTCCACAATTTTTTACCGTCTTCATTAAAAGCTATTAACTCACCATTTGAAAATGGCGCTATTATTTTATCGTTAGAAATTGCTGGCGATATGGAATACCAACCTCGAACCTCATTGATACCGTTTTGATAAGTCCAAACGGAGCTGCCATCTTTTATATCAAACACGTACAGATAATTATCAATAGTCAATACTACCAATTTATTATTTATTACTGCTGCTTTCCCTCTTACTGGAGCTCTCAATTCTTTTTCCCACTCAATCTTGCCAGTTTTTGCGTCTATTGCGTGTAAAGTGTTATCCACTATAAAGAAAACATTTTTTTCATAATGCGATAGGCTCATGTTACCAATTTTTTTCCTATATGAGAGGTGTAATTTCCAATTCATAGCCTTTGAGTTATCAACATCAAAGGAATATAAAGCGCCGTGCTTGTCTGATAAAATAACGCTATCTTCTGTAAGCACTGGAGCTACATATCCTTGAGATAGTTTTTTATCCACTAGACTTATTCGCTCGCTTGCCATTGTGTAACTGCTGCACAATAACATTATCATGACAATTATTACTTTCATTATTTATTGAAAACAAGATTCATTAATATACATCTTAAGAACCTTAATTACAACGGAAATGTTCTTGCTGCATGTTAAAAACGTTGATTTATGAACGAAATATTATATTATTATGTGAGATAATGCATACTCTTAGAGGTAATGGTCAGGTAAGGAAGTAGTATTACTACTACTCCCTCCCTTAGAAACGCAGCATGCAGGTTTCCCCACACTACGCTTGAGCCCCTTATCTAAGTTCTTCTTTTCTCGAACCGGCTTGTCTTTCATAAATCCTCAGAATACATCAACTTTAGTGGTGACACTAACAGTAGAGAACCTTCTCTTGAAAAGGAGCTTGCTAACATTCTTGTTCGTTTCACTCTTTCATCAAAATGACCTTACCCAGAAAAAGTAGAGAGGAAGTTAAGCCATTTTTGAGGTAAAATAAAACATGATCATGAGGGCTTATTATGGTAAAGAACAGAAAGAATTACACAGTGGAATTTAAATTAGAGGCAATAAAGTTGGTAAAGGAAACGGGGCAGTCAGCAAGCAAAATAGCTAAAGATTTAGGAATAGATAACAGTACACTAAGTGACTGGATAAAAAAATATAACGAAAAAGGATCAATAGAAGAAGCATTTCCTGGTAAGGGAAAGTTGGCACCATGTGATAAGAAAAGTTTGAATTAAAGAAAGAACTAACAAGAGTTACTAGAGAAAGAGACATTTTAAAAAAAGCCCTGGGCAAGTCACAAAGAGTAAAATATTTATTTATCAAAAAGCATAGAAACTACTATAAAGTACAGGAGTTATGCAGGATTTTCTGCTAGCGGCTACTACAAATGGACTAGTAAGAAGAAAAGCAGCAAAGAATCAACAAGGGAGCAGTTTCTAGCAGATATTCAAAAAATATACCAAGCATCTAATTGTAGATATGGTGCACCTAAAATTCATGCTGAACTAAAGGCTTTAGGTAAAAATTGCAACATCAAAACAGTGCAGGATGTCATGCAAAAAAATGGCATTCAAGCTAGACTGAGGCGAAGATTCAAAAGCAAAAAACAGCAGACTGACAATAGCTCCCAATATATTGGACCAAAACTTTACTACTAGTCAGCCAAACAAAGTATGGGTAACTGATATTACATACATAAAAACTAAGGATGGTTGGCTATATTTGGCAGCAATAATTGATCTATATTCACGTATGGTAGTTAATGAGTAGTACAATAACTAAGCATAGATGCTTTATTGATGGCTGTTGATAAGCGCAAACCAGCCAAAGATCTGCTATTTCATAGTGATCAAGGTTCACAATATACCTCTAAAAATTATCAATTTTTACTGAATACAAAAAGTATTATTTCTAGCATGAGTCACAAAGGTTGTTGTTACGATAATGCTGTTTCGGAGAGCTTTTTTAGTTCACTAAAGAGGGAATTACTCATTGATACCTCACAACACTCCGCACAACAAGCTAGAACCGCAATATTTGAATACATAGAAATTTTTTATAACAAACAACGTAGACATTCTACTATTAACTATTGCATTCCTGAAAAATTTGATTCATCATTTTCATAATGAAAATGGCTTAACTTCCTCTCTACTTTTTCTGGGTAAGGTCAGTGGTGATTCAACTTTGTGTGACAATAGTAGCTTCGATCCTTCTTGAATTAAAGTGCTGATTGTTTTCATTATTCCAAAAATATGTTCCTTTCAGCCAAGAATAGCAATTCCAGTTTAGGGTAGCTGCACTAAATCCCAGTGTCAAGCACACATTTGTACGGATATTGCAATTTGCAGGTTCAAGTAGCTGACACTGGTTCACCTTATGCATATTGATACTCCTATAAAAAATTTGGGTTGTTGAGTTTACCGTTTTTAAAATCCACTAGAATTCTAACAGTTTCTGGTTTATCTTCAAATAAGTATTTGCCTCTGGTTTTACTATCATCTTTTTGTATTGTAATTTGACCATTATTGATTCTATCGTAAAGCCAATGAGTAGTAACTTTGAGGATTTTTGCAATTTGTGGAACAGTAAGGTAGCCAGGCACTTTAAACCCCAGTTGCGGATTAGAAGTCAGTGAAAAAGATAGGAAAATAGGGTAAACTCCGGAAACATATTATCAAAAAATAGAGAGGTTACCCATGAATAAAAATGTAACAGAATTATTTTGCTTTGTAGACGATTTTTGCAAGGCTATAAACAAAAATTTCGCAGAAAAACTCCTGCCAAACAGTAAAAAACCTACCAGAACGGCAGAGATTACGCATTCTGAAATTCTTACTATAATTTTACTTTATCAACAATCTAGATGTGAGGACTTTAAATCTTTCTATACATATTATTTGAAAGCACTATATGGATCTGAGTTTCAAAATTTGCCAACATATAGTAGATTTATTAGGCTAAAACCGAGGGTTTTATGGTATTTAGTGCTCTTGTTAAAGTGAGCAGTCAAAAGTGACCGGAATTTCGTACATAGATGCAACGTCTATCGCTGTTTGCCATCCAAAAAGAATCTCAAGAAACAAAGTTTTCAAAGGATTGGCGGAGCTTGGAAAGACTACATACGGCTGGTTTTTTGGTTTCAAATTGCATATGGTAATCAATGAAACTGGCGAAATTCAAGGAGTTACACTGACTAAAGGTAACGTTGACGACAGAAAACCAGTACCAAAATTAACTGAAAAACTGACCGGTCTTTTGTTTGGTGATAAGGGCTATATAAAGAAAGAGCTCTTTGCAAAACTCTTCGATAGAGCTCGTTACCAAAGTAAAAAAAGGTATGAAAAACACATTAATGCTGCTTGAAGAAAAGATTTTTTTAGGAAAAAGGTCGATTATTGAAACAGTTTTTGGCTACCTAAAAGACAGACTTGAGCTTGAGCATTCGAGGCATAGATCTTATATGTTGAAATTAAGTCTTTATAAGTATTAAGAAGTAGTAATATAAAGATGTATAGAGAAGAGGAACCGCCATAGATCTTGGTCATAAGGACCGTATTGGAGCAAGGTTCTCTTCTCTTAGGTTTTATACTGAAAGTTCCGAACAACTGATTGAGCTTTTAGGCTCGTATATAAGACTGGAAAATGCAGTATATGTTATTATTACGGAGGAATTATGAATTCATCAAACATTATTGCTGGCATTGATGTTAGCAAAAGTAAATTAGATATCCACATTCACCCATTTGGACATTATAAAACGTTTGAAAACAGTATACAAGCCATCGATAAAACACTAGACTTTTTACGTTTGCATAATGTAACCAAAGTTGGTCTTGAGGCAACCGGCGGATACGAAAAATTATGCGCATATACTTTACTAAGCAATGGTTTTGAGGTGTACGTCATTCAACCTAGATGGGTTAGAGACTATGCTAAAAGCCTTGGTATTACTACAAAAACTAGACTGCAGCACGTTATATTATAGCACTTCTCATAATAATCCGAACAGATCATAGAAAGGCAGAATCAACAGCATGACGAAAAGACTTGAATAGAGGAATGTTTTTCCTGACTCTGTTTTTTATAGCAAACCAATGATGTTCAATTTTGTTAAAATCTGGAGAATACGGTGGCAGATACAAAATTTCTGCACCAATCCCTTTAGCAAGCTTAATGATCTTATCAGACTTATGAAAAGTAGCATTGTCAAGAATGACAGTTTGTCCAGGTTCCAAGGTCGGTATCAAAAATTGCTCAAACCATCCATTAAAAATATCCATATTACAGTGGCCTTCAAAGGTTAATGGAGCAACTATTTTTCTTTCACTTAAAGCTGCAATCATACTGATTCGTTGAGTTTTCTTCCCAGATTTTAGGGCATAAAACCGCTGTCCCTTCTGACAATATCCATAGGGGTAGTCTTCAGTGTTGTCAATGCCAGACTCATCTATATAACCTCAGTTATGGATTAGAAAATAGATAAAAGTATAACTAAGAAGAGGGAAACAGGGTAAACTCGAGTATTTTAGTAATAATAAGAGGTTACCCATGAAGAAAGATATTACAGAACTGTACTGTTGCGTCGAGGATTTTTGTCGTGCGGTAGATGATAATTTTGCAAATAGGTTCTTATCAAACGGCAAAAAACCAACCAGAGTACCAGAAATAGCGCACTCAGAAATTCTAACCATAATCCTATTATACCATAAATCACCATGTAAAAACTTCAAGGCTTTTTATCTTTGTTATCTTCAGTTATTCTATAGATCAGAGTTTTCAAAGCTGCCTTCATATCACAGATTTATTGCCTTAAAGCCGCGAGTTTTGTGGTATTTAGCATTACTTTTGCAATGGTTTTGTGAACAAGCAAAAATGACCGGGATTTCCTACATAGATTCTACTTCAATAGCAGTATGCCATCGAAAAAGAATCTCAAGAAATAAGGTTTTCAAAGGATTAGCAGAGTTAGGAAAGAATACTTACGGCTGGTTTTTTGGTTTTAAATTACATGTAGTAATCAATGAAATAGGTGAAATTCAAGGTGTTACGCTAACCAGAGGTAACGTCGATGACAGAAAACCTGTACCAACTCTAACCAAAAAACTAACTGGACTTTTGTTTGGAGATAAGGGCTATATAAAGAAAGAGCTCTTTGAGAAACTATTCGATAGAGGTCTAAAACTCGTCACTAAAGTGAAAAAAGGTATGAAAAATGCACTGATTTCGCTGAAAGAGAAGATTTTACTAGGGAAAAGATCGATTGTTGAAACGGTTTTTGGCTGCCTAAAAAACAAATTTGAACTTGAGCACACTCGGCATAGATCCACAGTAAATTTCTTGGTACATATTTTTTCTACCCTCATTTCTTATTCAATGCAATCGAAAAAGCCCTGTATTTCTCAGCTTTACTTCGTTGGTTAATCCATAACTGGGGTTATATACACTAAGTTTTTAGGTTCTTTTGTTGCTATAATTTTCAAGAATTTAGCACGTTTTTCTTCGCTTCTTTCCTTGTACCCATAGGTCTTTTTTTGCGTGTAAATCCAATTTTTTTCAGGGCTCGGTGGATAGTTTGGATACTAACGTTGCTCCAAAGTTTAGCCATTTCCAATAGAGTCTTTCCTCCGTTTTCTCTGGCAAATTTAGCAAAGGCATCCCAGTCGGTAATTTTGTGATTGTAACCTCCATTTCCAAGTTTTTTTGATTGAAAGTCACCTGTTTCTTTTCTTCTTTGCTGCCACTCCCACAAAGTAGTTCGTCCAATTTTAAATCTTGCTGCCACTGTTTCTCTGCTTTCTCCCTCGTCTAGAGCTTCCATTGCTTTTTTCCTTAAGTCATAACTATATGCTGCTGGCATACCTACCTTCACTACTACAAATCCTTATTTTACCTTATTTGGACTATTATGAAAAGTACTATAATAACACAGATATGCGTGCTACTCCCTTAACAGTTGGTAATAGTAATATTGATTGCTTGAAACAAAAATTATCTCGTAGAAACCAGCTAGTAGAAATAGCAAAAATACAAAAAACCAACAGGTAACTGATACATCTATAATCAAGCAGATAGAAGATCTTCTTGCAATTTTACACAATCAAATAAAAACTTTAGAAGATGAAATGATTACATTTATCGATCAAAACCAAGACCTTGCAAAAAAATACATATCAATAACCAGTATACCAGGTATAAGTAAAATCACAGCCCTAACTTTGATCTGCTATTTACCTGAACTTGGAACTCTTCAAGAAAAACAAATATCTAGCCTTGTCGGACTTGCGCCTTTTAATCGAGATAGTGGTTTTAGTAGAGGAAAAAGGTGCATTCAGGGAGGTAGATCACAAATCAGGAAAGTTTTACACATGTGTATTCTCAGTGCACAAAAAGTTAATTCTTATATCAAACCTTTCTTTACTAGATTATATAATCAATATAAAAAGCCATATAAAATTGCTTCCACTGCTGCTATGAGGAAATTGCTTATTCTTGCTAACTCTTTAGTCAGAGATGACAGGGTTTTTACTGAGGAATATAGTCCTAAGACTGCTTCTATATAGTAATAGCGTAGCTGTGAATAAGTACGCCCACACAAATCTTAAGTACTTATTCACAGCTACATCAATTTTCCTATTGACTTTTAACACAACTGCTCCAATAAATTTTTTGGTGCACATCTTTTCTACATTAGTTTCATATTCCATGAAGCCTGGAGAGTAGACCGGCGGAACTTCCCCACCAGTCTCTCGCAGAACTGTACGTAAAGTAGAGTAGGCAGCCAGCGAGTTACTATTAAGCACTTTTCCAACAGCCTCTCTCCGAACCACGCATGACCGTTTCCGTATCACGTGGCTCTCCAATAATCTAACGTTTTAAGGAATCACCATCATATTTCCCATATTGGATTTTCTTATGGCATTCATGACAAACAACAAGAGTTTTTCTCTGTCGTTCAATCATTCTTTTCTTCCATTCAGGTAGTTCAACATTACTCTTACTTCGTAGATCAGCAAGTTTACGTACATGGTGTACCTCAATCTGCTCTTGTGATTTACATAATTCACAAGTTTGTGCCAATAGTCTTTGCTCTATTTCACTACGCTTATTCCATATTGGTATAAGGTTATCACTTATGCTTACCCATTTATTCCATTTTAGCGACACAGCACCAAAGTGTGTAATTAATGGTATCTTTGATGGTAAACGATCTACTCTGATTTGGATGACTTTTCGTTTTTCACCTTCATCGTTTTCAATCATCGCACCAAATTTTCTATAAATTTTCCTGCAAGTTGTTTTGTATTTAGATGCTAAAGTCTTTACTAATGATACTTCCATCACATACTTCAGATAACTTAGTGTGTGAAGGTTGTAGGCCATTTTGTAGTATTGTACAATTCCTCGATATTCAGTTTGATACTGAGCAACAATACTGTAAGCTGTATCAATTGTACGTTGAGGTAAATGTATAGGCTTTCCACAACGCATATATTCAGAACACTTTTTCTGCTTTATATGGTGTGGTACACGTAAGCCAACACTACCGTTAATACACCGCTGTGTCCGATGATCATGTTTATCATCTGCATGCAAGACGTGTATTTCATAACCCAAAAAATTGGCTTTGCTATCACATGCGTGTGTAATAAGCGTTTTATCTTCATTAAGCATAAGTTTGAGCTCCTCATTGAGGAATCTAGCAATCTCATTTTTAATTTGTTCAGCTTCATTTTTTGGTCCTGCAAACCCTACCAGAACATCATCAGCATACCTAACATACCAAAGACGTCGATAATTTTGATCACAAGAGTCCTTAGATGGCATACTCTGCACTAATTGGCGCAGTTGCCTTACTTGCTCCCAATTCCCTTGTTTTCTCATCATCGATACTTGCTTGGTTAACCTTAAATATTTTGGGTTTGTCCTTCTTCGCTTACCTCGGTTATTTGCTGGTATTAATGTATGTTCCACATGTTTATCTAACCGATCGAGTAATATGTTACTCAGAATTGGACCAATAATAGAGCCCTGTGGTACTCCACTGTGACTCTTATTGTACTTCCAATTTTCCATATATCCTGCTTTTAGCAGTCGATTGATTAGTTGGATAAAACGGTTGTCTTGAAAGCTTTCACTCAGTATTTTTAACAATATGGTATGATCAATTGAGTCATAACATGCTCTGAGATCCCCTTCTATAAACCATTTTGTACCTCTGCCTTTTTGCGTTACTGCTTTTAATGCAGTATGGCATCCACGCTTTGGCCGGAATCCATGTGAACACTCACTAAATTTAGACTCATAATAGGCTTCCAATATTAATCGGATTACTTCTTGAAGTAACTTGTTTGACCATGTTGGCAATCCTAACGGCCTTCGTTTACCGCTCTTCTTTAAAATGTAGATACGTTTTACTGGTATCCATCGATATCGTTCATAGCGTAAATCCTCTATGATTTTATCAATTTTCTCCAAAGACATACCATTAACTGTTTCAGCAGTTACACCTTCTGTCATAGCACCTTTATTACGACAAAGTTTACCATACGCTTGAAGGTAAAGATCACGCTGATAAAGTAGGCGATATACGTTTTTAACCGGCAGATTTCTTTGTCCGCGTTCACGTATAATGTTAAGTATTGTTTCAGCTTTCCGCATCTTGCGTACCTCCCAATTTCAACATTCAATTATCTGTCACCCTTTGCCCTGTATGTGGCTCTCCCACATTCCCCGGTGGTTCGTTACTTCCACGACTACTACGATGACTCCGTAACCATAGAACTCGCGTTCCTTAGGTCATCCCATGTTCCGTCACTAAGAACTGTTCTAGATCAACTTAGGTTTTCCATTCATCCTCTTAAATAAGTTCACTACTTATCGTTCTACAGCCAGAATGTCGCACAAACGAAAGTTTAATCTGTGCTTACTGTAGACATGGGGTTTTAAATGTGATACCCATGGATGTGAAGTCCCACCCCTGAAGATTAGAATTCAAGCAGTTTAGCTTTAACCATATTGATCAGGTGTTGCAAGCCGTTATCTTACACATCTTCAGACAACTCTCGCTTTACATACATGCTCTTGTCCTCCTCCCCTTTCGGGTTAAAGTTAGTTGTTCACCTCGAGGCCATTTATTCTGAACCCCGCTTAGCTCTGCTAAGTATTTCTTAATGCGTGCCACGGCGCACCCTCTCGATTTATACAGCTCCCGTTATTCAGCCTTTTGATCCCAATCCTAGTGTCCAGTGATAGAAAATATTTGGAGACCTCTTTCTCACTTTTGCTAGAAATTGCTTTGCTAGTCTTCCATGATTTCGAAGTTTCTTATATTTGGCTCTGACCCATCCTACTAGGTGCCACTCTACATTTCTGAGAGATGGATACATCTCTGATTTATAAAACCTGCCATAGTACTGATACCAGCCTCGGACTATAGGATTTATTTTCTTTGATATTTTCTCTAGTGTTGTATATGTTTGCCTACGTATTTTCCATGACCTTATGGTTTGGTTGATCTTCTTCTTGGCTTTGTTGCTAATTGCAGGTAGAAATGAGACAAAATAGTTTCCTATTTTATTGTTCTTTGCCAGTCTAGGTCTGAACGTGTAACCCAGAAAGTCAAAGCTCTGTATTGGAAACTCATCTCTCCTATTGTCATCCTTACAGTACACTATTTGTGTCTTTTCAGGATGTAATTTTAGCTTAAACTCAGCCAATCTTTCTTCGATCTTGTCTTTTATGAATTTTGCCTGTCTCTGGGTTTTACAGTGCACCATTGCATCATCTACATATCTCTCAAATGGTATTGTTGGGTAGTTTTGCCTCATCCACATATCAAATGCATGATGCATAAATATGTTAGAAATGATTGGGCTTACAGAACCTCCTTGTGGAACTCCCTTATTCCTAACTACCTTACTGCCATCTGCTAGTTGAATCGGGGCTTTCATCCACCTTTCCACGTACAGTATGACCCACTTGCAATCTGTATGCTTCTTGATAGTTTGCAGTGCTAACACATGATCCAGATTGTCGAAAAATCCAGAAATATCAAGATCTATCGTCCAATCACTTCTCCAACATCTCTTACACGCTGTACTTACCGCATCCAGTGCAGACTTGTTTGGTCTATAACCATACGAATCTTCGTGAAATTCCTGCTCTACTAACGGTTCGAGATACATAGTAGCTGCTGTTTGCCCTATCCTGTCGAATACTGAAGGAACACATAAAGTTCTTTGTCCTCCTGTATCTTTTGGTATCGCAACAGCTTTTACTGGTTCTGGAAAATAACTTCCGGATGACATCCGATTCCACAGTTTGTATAGATTATCTTTTAGATTTTCTTCAAACTTTGTTATCGAGACCTCATCTACACCTGCCGCACCTCTGTTTTTGGATACTTGTTTATAAGCTTTCCAAATCAGTTGCTTTGGTATGTCAAAAGATTTTGTTTTATTCATTAACTCTTCCCTTTCGGTTGATAAATAATTAAAACTAAATAACTCAGCCCCTTCGCTCCATTTCCATTACAAAAACTTCTTCACTACTACGAGCTAATCCGCCCCTGTTTTTCGCATCAGTACTCTCTTCCTTAGAGTTCAGCTCCTTGGACTTCTCCCTTATCATCGAAACGACAGGTTCCCATAGTTCCACACAATAGCCTGAAATAGGTTCATGCCACCTATATGCCGGATGCCACCTACCCAGTAGACAAGTTCCCGATAGGCTTATCCCAAGTTACTTTTTCTCCCCTGGTTTTGACATCATCGCATTACCTTTCGACGTGTAATCAGTGGTTCACTTGCGTTCATCTCTCTATTTCACACATGACGCATAATTACGCCTTTTCCATAACGCTCACTACCTTGGCTCTTTACCAAAGCAGCTTATGGTTGTTTGAAGCCTGCTCTTGTAAACCGGCTCCGAGGGGCCCACCCTCATCTATTGTGCAGCTTTCGCACTTAGTTTGCTCTTTCCTGAACATTCCTTGTGTCTCTACGGCACACAAAAAGCCCTGTATTTCTAGATTTTACTATATTGATTAATCCGCAACTGGGGTTACTAGCGGAAGTTACTCTCAAATGTTTGTTCATGTTAGCTAGAAATATTAAGAAATTAATTAATTTAAAAAAGGCAAAAGAAGCCCCTGTCAATATCTATTTAAAAACATTGGCGTTTTTTAAGTCTTAAACACTGCAATTTAGCTGCTTTTAAATGCAACTCACCTTAGTTTAAATGTTTAAGAAACTTACTAAGCAGAAAAAAAGGCAAAAGATATCCCGTGTTAGCTAGTTGTCACTCTCTAATCCTGCAAATCGGCGTTCTATACTGTCTTAAACAGCGCGTTTCAGCTTATATAGCTAGAAATACTGTGAAGACATAAGGTGCACATAGTGCAAAAAATTAAAAATAAGACGCCAACTACGTTGTTTTCTTGCTGTTTAATCTGCACAGATGAAGATAACTGAATACCTTCAGTTTCATGATAAGGGGGTTGAAGGAGTTTGTCAAGGAAGTTTCTATATAATATTTTCTAAAATAAATAGACTTCTCGCATCCAATTTCAGCAGCGCGTGACACACAACTGCAATAATAAGGTTTTGCAAGACAACCATCATATTCACACTTGACTTTATGCGTGTTAAGAAGCATTTTATATATGTTGTGTGCCCGTAGCTCAGCTGGATAGAGCAACAGCCTTCTAAGCTGTGGGTCGTAGGTTCGAATCCTATCGGGCACACTCTTCTATCAATACTTTCTATAAATCTTCAAGTACTCTGGCACCACATTTTCAATTGCTAATGGTCGAACCTTCATTGTTTCAAGGTCAACTGACTTTTCGATTGAGCTATTCATCATAACTTTCACCTGATCTCGAGTAAGCACAGGGTTCGTATCTCTGGTTATTGGTTTTAGCAGCATAGAAATAATTTTATTTTCTAAAAAGAAAGCTATTAACTTTGCCATTGGAAAAGATACATTGATCAACAAACACTTTCTGTTAGTAACATTCAGAATAAACTTCAATAAGCTTTTGAAAGAGTAAACCTTTGGTCCACCCATGTTATAAATTTTCTTGTCTTGCTTATTAAAACTGATAATACGATATACCACTTCAGCTAAGTCTGTTACACATATTGGCTGAAATTTAGTCGTTCCATTGCCAATTAGCGGCAAAAAAGGAAGAACAGTTGCTAATCTTGCAAATTTATTAAAGAAGTTATCTTCTTTACCAAATACAAGGCTTGGCCTAATTATTATTGCTTCTTGAAATGCTGAAGTTACAGCTTTTTCACCTTCCAATTTACTTTGAGCATATTTTGACAACTTGCTATTTTCTATTCCCATAGCAGAAAAATGTATCATCATAGGTACATTTTTCATTTTTGCAGCTTTTGCTATCCTTTCAGCTATTTTAACGTGAACAGCGTAAAAATCGTGCTTTTTTGCTTCATATAATATTCCCACTAAGTTTATGGCTACATCACATTCTTCCATACCCTCTAGAACTGATTTTTCATCAAAAAAATCGCCTTTAAATATTGATATTTGTCCCAAATTGCCACACAATTTTAAACAAGCAGCTTTTTCCTGATTACGAGTGAATATCTTTATTAAATATCCTTCTGCTGCCAAACGTCTTACGATGTGTTTCCCTATAAACCCCGTTCCACCAAAAATAATTACACGTTTTGTCACGATTAAAGTTCCTAATAATTTGTTACTGTAAATCAATACAATGATTTTGCTTAATATTCTATTATGAATTCCCGTACAATAAGATCCATTTTCATTCCTCGTGAGCCTTTAACTAGAACTACATCATTATCCTGAATAATGTCAGCTAAATTACTTTTCAATTGATTAGAATCATTAAAATGCACGCCTTTTATATTATTTGGCAAAAGCTCATGCAATTCTAACATAAATTCACCGACTGTATAAACTTTATCTATATTATTTTCTGTGATAACCTTAACCAGATCTGTATGAAATTCTATGCTTTTATCACCAAGTTCCAACATATCACCAAGCAAAGCTACTTTTCTCTGATTAGAGTATGTACTCAAAGTTTTTATTGCAGTTTTCATCGGAGCAGGGCTGGCGTTATAGGAGTCATCAATTAAATGTATATATTTTCTATTGTATTTGACCTTATGAACATTACCTCTACCTTTTGTTACACTAAAATTCTTAAGTGCAAGTGGTAATTTTGATAAATCAAGTCCGAGGCTTTGCACAACTGCTGCAACAGCAAGTAGCGAATAAGCAAAATGCTCACCTTGCACACGTAAATTACAGTTTATAGTTTGATTATTATTTAGTCTTATTTTTAAATTTAACCCGTCATCGTTTCTTATTATGTCTAACAAGTAAACTTCAGCATTTTTATCTTTACCGAAGCTTATTACATTTCTATTGGCATGTGATGAGAGATAATCATAATATTTATTATCTCTGCTTAAAACCAAAGTACCGTTATTTTTCATACCATACAGAATTTCTAACTTCGCTTGTGCAACGTCAAATAGTGATGAAAAATTTTCAGTATGTGCAGGTTCGATGTTGGTAATAACTGCAATATTTGGATTACTAATCTTTGATAATTCTTTTATTTCACCAGCTTTATTCATTCCCATTTCAAGAATTAAGTACTGGCAGTTTTTTGGAGCTTTTAGAATTGTCAAAGGCAATCCTATATTATTATTTAAGTTACCTTCGTTTGCATGGGACACTCCATATTGCGATAAAACAGTGTGTAGCATATCCTTTGTAGTGGTTTTTCCGACACTGCCTGTAACTGCAATAACTTTAGCATCAATAAGAACATTTCTAATGTAATATGATGCCATATCGTGCAAAGCTTTCAGGGTATCTTGTACAATAATGAGAGGGAAATTTTTATATTTACCCTCACTTACTATTGCAGCGGCAGCCCCTTTTAAAAACGCTTCATGCAAAAAATTATGGCCATCAAAATTCTGCCCTTTAAGTGCAATAAATAAATCACCTTTTTTTATGCTCCTTGTGTCCGTTGAAATATTTGAGCCATGTATCCAATTACAACCATTTACGTCTCTTCCGCCAGTTGCATCAATGATATTATTTGTGTTCCATTTAAACATAATTTAGAGAGTATTCTTTATAATAAATTGAACAATAAAAGTAGCGAAAATACTACATGTTTTAGACAATGTGCAAATAATGGTTGCAATCCCTATAATTCTATCTTATAATGGATATAGAAGTTTAAATTTTTTCGTCTATAATTAAAATGTATTTAGTTATAGAAAGTACCTTGGAGGTATGTATGCCAAAAAACGACCAAAATGAAGAATCTACTTCTATACTAGCTAAAGTAGGAAATTTTCTAGGTAGAGGTGCAAAAGCTTTAGGTTGGGGTATAATATATCCTATATGGCCAAAGAACTGGTTTAAGTCCTGGAATGAGATAGGGCACGACATAAAAAATGGCCGGCGCTATGTTATTGGCAGAGAGCTTGAAAAATACGACCCACCTATAGAAACCACACAAGCTAGTGAGAATCTTGGTGTACAAATAACAGAGCAAAAGAAAGGGACAGGAAAGGTAGCTTTTTTAGCGTCAAGAACTCTGACGGGAGATATACCTTATTTGAACGATAAACAACTTGGTGAAATAGAAGCACTAAAAAGTAAGTATTCAAACATTACTATACATAGAGAAGAAAACAAAGTTGTAATTGAAGTTGATGTTGAAAAAATAATTGAAGACATCAAAAAGAACAATCCAGGAATTGATGAGAAAAGAATAAAAGAGCTTGCTCTTGAAAAAATTGCTGAAGGAGCTGAAGGAGTTGGTGGCAACCTTAAAAAGCTAGCAAAAATTACTGGCGGAGAATTTAAAGTTCACACAGACTTAAAATTGCTGTATGGTATTGCAGAAAAATTGTATAAGGAATATGATGATCAAAAGCAGTTATCAGAAGCTACGAAACCTGCAAGTAGCGAAGGGTTACTAAAGGCTGGTCACTCTTCAGAAACTCTGGCTTTATCTGCTAGTGATAGGGGTAAGGCATTGGAAGCTGCTGAAACATTTGTAGATAGTAGTAGAGGAGAGTTATTAAAGGAAACTGCAAATTGGCAGAATAAAGTTGAGCAGGGTTCTGAAAATATAAGGACAAGTAGTAGGAGGTAAAGTTATGAGTTATGAGGGAAATGTTATGGGTGAAATAAAAATAGAGGAAAGACATCATAGTCTCACTGTTCCTGGGGATATGTATCACTTACAACCAGAAGTTATTACTGGAAAAAGGGTAAGTGGAATAGAAGTCTCTTTAAAAGAACAGCAGAATATGGTAAAAGAACAAGCAAGGGGACTTATAAGCTCTTTGAATCTTGAAGATGCTTCTGGTGAAACGATAAAACCACTATCTACACCTAATGTAGAGAAAAACGAAGGAAGAGGGAAAGGTCGCTCTTAAAATATGAGCAATGAAGTTTATGATAGTAATAACATCTTTGCTCAAATATTAAGAGGTGAGTTACCTTGTGAGAAGGTATACGAAAATGAGAGTGTACTGGCTTTTTGTGATAAGTACCCTGACGCGCCAGTTCACATTTTAGTTATACCCAAAAATCAATATATTTCATACGATGATTTTACTCTAAAAGCTTCTGAAGAGGAGATAGTAAGTTTTTTTAAAACTGTTAGAGAAATAGTGCATAAATATAATCTAGAAAAAACAGGATATAGATTAGTGACTAACTATGGTGAAAATGGAGAGCAAGTTGTACCACACTTTCACGTGCATATTTTAGGTGGTAAAAAGTTAGGAAAGCATGTAAACTCATAGTGTTATATGTTTTGTTAAATGAGCGAATATTTAACCATAGTAATTTTTATCTGCGTATCAATTGTAGTATCTTTTGCTTTAGGTATATTGCCTATGTTTCTTGCAGTGAGTAAGCCAGATGGTGAAAAGCTTTCCACATATGAGTGTGGCTTCAACCCACTATCCAGTGCAAGAAAAAATTTTGACATTAAATTTTACTTAGTTTCAATATTATTTATAATATTTGACTTAGAAATTGCTTTTCTTTTTCCTTGGGCTGTTTCTTTATCTAAGATAAGCTATGGTGGATTTTGGTCTATGATGGTATTTCTTGCAATACTCACTATAGGTTTTATCTATGAATGGTGTAAAGGTGCATTAGAGTGGGAGTAGTTTATGACAAATCAAATTCTATCTAATGATGACTGGGGTCGTTATAAAAAAGAAGGGTTTCTTATCACTAAATTTGGCGATTTAACAGATTATGTAATGAATTGGGCAAGGTCTGGTTCATTGTGGCCAATGACATTTGGTCTTGCATGTTGCGCAGTTGAGATGATGCATACTGCATCCAGCCGTTATGATCTTGATAGATACGGCATAATGTTTCGTGCAAGCCCACGTCAATCAGATGTGATGATTGTTGCTGGCACACTAACTAATAAAATGGCAGCAGCATTGCGCAAGGTTTATGATCAAATGGCAGACCCGAAGTATGTTATTTCTATGGGAAGTTGTGCAAATGGTGGTGGTTATTACCATTACTCTTATTCAGTAGTCCGCGGTTGCGATAGGATCGTACCAGTTGACGTGTATGTTCCTGGATGCCCACCAACTGCTGAGGCGTTGCTATATGGAATGCTATGCCTACAAAACAAAATAAAACGAACTCAGAATATAAAGCATGGATAAAACTGCAAGGCATATACAAAAAAAGACCAAGTGTGAGTGCATTCAAAAAGATGATGGCATTATTGTAATATATTCAACTTTAGATGAAATTGAAAAGCACTTACTCTTTCTACGTGATGATGAAAAGTGTAGGTTTGAATTGTTAGTTGATATTTTTGGAGTTGACTATCCAAATAGAGAGAAGCGTTTCGAGCTAATATACAATCTGCTCAGCGTTGTGCATAATATTAGAGTACACATAAAGCTTCAGTTATGTGAAAGCGACATGCCTCCAAGCGTAGCGAAGATATTTAGTACGGCTTTGTGGTTTGAGCGTGAAGTGTTTGATATGTATGGAATAGAGTTTTCTGATCACCCTGATTTGCGTAGGATTCTAACAGACTATGGATTCAAAGGTCATCCAATGTTAAAAGATTTCCCTCTCACTGGTTATGAGGAAGTAAGATACGATATAGAGGCAAAAAAGGTTGTATATAATCCTATAGATTTACCGCAAGATTTTCGTATGTTTGATAGCTTATCGCCTTGGGAAGGTAAAACCATAAAAGTAAATATAAAGGAGTAGAAAATGACAGTACAAAGAAAAAAAATATCTTTAATCGGTGCAGGAAATATCGGTGGAACTCTCGCCCATATGATTGCACTAAGGGAACTCGGTGATGTTGTTTTACTTGATATTAGCGATGGAATACCACAAGGTAAAGCACTCGATATAGCAGAATCATCCCCTATTGATGGATTTAATGTCAATATTACTGGCACAAATAGGTATGAAAACATAAAAGACTCTGATGCAATTATAATAACCGCTGGCATTGCCAGAAAACCAGGAATGAGCAGGGATGACCTCCTGCAAACCAATGCTAAAGTAATGAAGGAGGTTGGCGAAAATATTAAAAAATATTCTCCAAACGCGTTTGTAATAGTGGTTACCAACCCTCTGGATGCCATGGTTTCAGTGGTGCATAAATTTTCAAACCTTCCAGCTAATATGGTTGTTGGCATGGCAGGAGTGCTTGATTCTTCCCGTTTTCGTTATTTTCTTGCAAGTGAATTAAATATCTCAGTTGAAGATATATCTGCTTTTGTGCTTGGAGGACATGGTGACACTATGGTACCACTCATTAATTGCACTTCTATCGCTGGCATTCCACTTACCCAAGTTATCGATATGGGTCTCATTACGCAGAAAAAAGTTGATGAAATAGTGAAGCGCACTCGCAATGGCGGTAAAGAAATAGTTGATCTGCTTAAGTCTGGATCTGCATACTACGCTCCTGCATCTTCAGCTATATGCATGTTAGAGTCATATTTAAAAGATAAAAGGCGTATATTACCATGTGCTGCTTACCTTAATGGTGAATATGGTGTAAAAGATTTGTTTATTGGTGTTCCTGTAATTATTGGAAAAAACGGAATTGAAACGATCCTAGAAGTTAAAATGAATGATAGTGAACAAGAAATGTTTAATAAGTCTGTAAACTCGGTGAGAGAGCTGGTGAAACTTCTAAGCTAAATTAAGTATCCGTTCAGCGGAGTGGCAAAATAAGGTAGACAAGATAAATCAAAAAATCAAGAAAAAGTGAGTTTACAACAAATGATGTCATCCCAGTGCTTGACACTGGGATCCAGGGATTTTGATTGGATACTGAGTATAAAAGTAGCTAACCTTATGTTAAAACACAATATTTTTGGTGAGGGGTTGCATTAAAAGCTGGATTCCAGTGTCAAGCACTGGAATGACACAACCATAAAGTGAAACTAGATCCCAGTGTCAGCTACTTGCATAACACCACTTTTGCTTCAATATTTGCATATTAGCCACGCCCTTGAACAGATACTAAATTAATTGCTCTATAGAGCTTCTTTGTAGCTTAAAACAGCCTAAAAAATTATTTGTAGTTATTTCTGCTACTTGTTCTGGTGACTCATTCCACAATTCTGCCAAACAATCAACAACGTATTTCACCATTGCTGGTTCATTCTTTTTTCCCCTATAAGGCTCAGGTGATAGATACGGTGCATCAGTTTCAACCAAAACACGTTCGCGTGGTATACCTTGTGCAATTCCTCTGAGTAAGCTCGCATTTTTAAAAGTAATGATTCCAGAAAATGAAATATACAACCCTAAATCTATAGATTGATAAGCAAGCTCTTTAGAGGAAGCAAAGCAGTGCATTACTCCACCAAAAGTGCCAGTTTTCATTTCTGATTTTAATATATCAATCATCTCACTATCAGCACTCCTAGTGTGAATAACTAAAGGTAACCCTGTTATTCTTGCTGCTTCTATGTGTGATGCAAAACTTTTTTTCTGATTGTCTTTGTTGTCAGATTTATAAAAATCTAACCCGGTTTCACCGATACTAATTACCTTTTGGTTCTTGGTAAATTCAACTAATTCATCAACATGTATACACTCACCGTTTTCTATGGCAGCATCAAGTGGATGCACACCAACAGAGGAGTAGACTTGATCATAAGACGAAGAAATTTTTGATAATTTAGGAACATCATCAATGCTTACGCATATGTTATGCAAAACCTTTACACCATTTTGCTCTGCCCTTGAAATTACTTTTGGTATTTCATCATCAGAAAAATAAATCAAGTGGCAATGAGAATCTACTATCATGAGCTTATTGTAAATTTTACTCAATAATAGAGGCTTTTATTGTAGAAGAAAACTCTTCTATTACTGTTCTATAAACTTGCTTTTTGAACGATATAGCACTGGCTACCAAACCATCCACATCTTGCCAACGCCATTCTTTGAACTCTGGATGATTAGTATAGTTAATATTAATATCCTTATCCTCTCCGCAAAACTTCATTAAGAACCACCTTTGCTTTTGACCAGAATATTTTCCATTCCAGCATATTGGTATAATTTCTTTAGGCAAGTCGTAGTATATCCAATCTTTGTTTTTAGCTATAATTTCTGCTTTATCGGTGCCAACTTCTTCTAGTAACTCGCGTAATGCTGCTTGTTCCAGTTCCTCACCATCATCAACACCTCCTTGTGGCATTTGCCAATAAGATTCGATATGAAAGGGTTTGCCAACAAAAACATGTCCTTGTTTGTTAAACAGCATTATGCCAACACAAGAACGATACTTATCTTTCTGCTCAACCACGAGTACGCTCTGTTTTTAAATGATTTGTTACAGAAGTTTTAATTAATTTTCCATTTTTTTCTTCCTTCATCTCTTCAACAATTTTCTTTGCAACTTCCTTTGCACTTAAGTTTGAGTTACCAATTTCAAGTGTACCTTCAGGTATAAATAGCCTTTTCCCCTTAATTTTTTTCATAGCAAAATCTGAATCAGTAATTTTATTTTCCTGGTACCTTTCTTCTGATTGAACACGCCTTACTAGTTCCTCATTATTACAATGTAACACTACATGAAGAATTTTCATATCCATTTTTTTACTTAAATTTACCACTGAGTTGTATAATCTTTGGTCATGGGGATCACCCTCTATCAATTCATTTGTAAATATATAATGTTTTGATTTTATGTAGTGTTTTTCTAGTATTGCTAACATATTTTCTCTGACTGCAAAAATCTTTTCCCACAGATCATCTGGAACTTCAGCGTTCTGTAATTTAACAATATCAAATATAATACTATTGAATAGATTATTGCTTACTATTACTCCATCAATGATTTTACACAGTTCTTTTGCAGTAGTAAATTTACCACTACCTGGAAAGCCAATTAAGTAGATGAGAGTCTTGCCCATAGTGAATACTAGTAGAAAGCTATTTTCAATTATACACATTGTACATGCTAAAAACACGATGATAAAATAGATGCAGGTAATACCTTTTTAACGAACAGTCGCGTTGAAAATAGTTCATATTTAGAGATTTTGAGTGTATAATTATAAGCAAATTAAATAATTTAAGATGATGACTAATGTGTCCAGTGATACAGAATCAATAAAAAGCACGATTGTAGATATAATAGATCAAAATAAAGGTCACGATATAGTTACTTTTGATGTGCAGAACGAAACCGTTATTGCAAAATATATGATTATTGCATCTGGTGATTCAAGTCGCCATGTGAAGGCGTTAGCTGAGCATGTAGTAAAAAATCTCAAGCAATACGATAAAATAGATGTGGAGGGTATGGATGAAGGTAATTGGGTGATTGTGAATTTTCAAGGCATAATGGTTCACATATTCAGGTCAGAAGTAAGGGAGTATTATAAAATAGAAGATTTATGGAACTGATTGCCTGGGCCATTCAAGTACAACTGTATAAGTATCGCACCTTTAGGATAGCTCCCCAAGAAAAGGTGTCATCCCAGTGCTTGACACTGGGATCCAGAAAACTTAATTATAAACGAGCACACTATACAACGTTTTTGATGAAATTGCATGAAAAACTGGATTCCAGCGTCACGCGCTGGAATGACATCATCATCGATATCTTCAATGACAATGTTCACATATAAAATAACATACTAAAAAGATTATGAAACACAAGTCCGAGTTTTTAAATTTTATTCAAGAAAGAGGATATCTATATCAGTGCACAAACATTGAGGGATTAGATCAGTTATTATTGCAGAGCAATTATATAGTCGCATACATTGGGTTTGATTGCACAGCACCAAGTCTTCATGCTGGTCACCTAATTCAGATTATGATGCTCCGTCACCTGCAAAAATTTGGTTACAAGTCGATAGTTTTACTTGGAGGTGGCACAACGAAAATCGGCGACCCATCCGGTAAGGATAAAGCAAGAAGCTTTTTATCTATCAAGGATATTAGCGAAAATATATCTAGTATAAAGAAAACATTGGAGAAAATGATATCTTTCGATGATGGAAAGACTGGTGCAGTTATAGTAAATAACGCAGACTGGCTGGATAGTATAAAATATATAGACTTTTTGCGTGATATAGGAATACATTTTTCAGTAAATCGCATGCTAAGTTTTGATAGTGTGAAAACTAGGCTGGATAGAGAGAGCAAACCTTAAGCTTCTTAGAATTTAATTACATGCTATTGCAGGCTTATGATTTTGTTGAGTTGAATAAAAAGCATGGCTGTCGTCTGCAGATTGGAGGGTCAGACCAATGGGGAAATATAGTAAACGGAATTGAGCTTGGAAAAAAGTTGAATTTACCTGAGCTGTTTGGCCTTACTGCCCCTCTTTTATTGAATGCTCAAGGGGTAAAAATGGGCAAAACTGAAAATGGAGCAGTGTGGCTTGATGATAATATGCTAAAGCCTTACGACTACTGGCAATATTTTCGCAACGTTGATGATCAAGATGTTGGACGTTTTTTGAGATTGCTCACTGATGTGTCAATTGATGAGATCAAAAAATTAGAGTCCTTAAAAGATCAGGAAATAAATGAAGCAAAAAAAGTTTTAGCAACAGAGGTGACAAAAATATGTCATGGTGACAAAGAAGCGGAACTTGCACGATCTGCTGCAGTCTCTGCTTTTGAGAATGAAGATAGCTCACTACTTCCTGATTACATCATAAAAAAAGCACAAGTTGCAAGCGGCATATCCTTAGTAAACCTACTGCGTGACACCGGTTTGGAATTTTCAAAATGCGCAGCAAAGCGTTTAATACAGGGCAATGGGTGCAAAGTTAATGATAATATCATAAACGATGTTAACTATATAATAAATTCCGAGAGCTTTAAAGGTCAGTCATTCATAAAACTGTCTGCAGGAAAGAAACGCCATATTAAAGTTGTGGTAGATTAGGTCTCAAAGTAAGAAAACAAATTTTGGACGAGTGAGAAATTATGATATGAATGACTTAAGTCAAATATATTTATCTCATCATAAGCCTATATCAAATCTTTTTTTAACTTTGGGTATTACTACATTCCGTGAAGCATTAAAATATGTACATGAACTGCCTTACGGACGTAATCTTGATCGTACAGATTATCTATCGGTACTAAATGAAAAGCGAGGAACGTGTAGTACAAAACATGCACTGATTTATAAGTTAGGCTGCGAATGTGAAATTGACATAACACTACATATGGCTGTTTTTATGATGAATAGAGTAAACACTCCAAAAATCTCTGCAATTCTAAACGAGTATAATTTGTCACACATTCCAGAAATGCACTGCTACCTTCGTTATAAAAATCGAATTATTGATATAACTTTTCCGGAAAATAGTGTATCATTAGAACTGATAGAGGAAGAAAAAATTGAGCCCGAACACCTTGGAAATTACAAAGTAAAAAAGCATAAACAATTTATTGAGAACTGGTTACCCAATTATACCATACAATACAACATGGAGCAAATTTTCAAAATTCGAGAATTATGTATAAAACAACTAGAAAGATAGTGGAAAGTGAAATTCTATTATATACAACTCCGAACGGAGACGTACGGATTGACGTTCTGTACCAGGGTGAAAATATTTGGCTCACACAGAAGAAAATGGCAGAGTTATTTGGTGTTAATATCAGAACAATTAGTGAGCATTTACAAAACATATTTGCTAGTCAAGAGTTAGACAAAAACTCAGTTATCCGGATCTTCCGGAATACTGCTTCAGAGCGTGGATTCTATCAAAAAATTACAGATATTTATGCTGAATGCTCTGCAGATTATGATCCAACTTCAGAAATAACAAAACAGTTTTACTCAAAAGTGCAAAATAAATTACATTGGGCAATCCACGGGTTAACTGCAGCAGAGTTGATACATTCTAGAGTCAGTCACAAAAAGCCATTCATAGGTCTTAGATGTACAGTCCCAGAGTGTGATGGTGAGGATTTAGCATAAATAAATCAGGAGCACTGTAAACATATAAATTCATAAGGAGTAAGACCCTTAAGACCCCAGTTATGGATTAACCAACGAAGTAAAGCTGAGAAATACAGGGCTTTTTCGATTGCATTGAATAAGAAATGAGGGTAGAAAAAATATGTACCAAGAAATTTACTGTGGATCTATGCCGAGTGTGCTCAAGTTCAAATTTGTTTTTTAGGCAGCCAAAAACCGTTTCAACAATCGATCTTTTCCCTAGTAAAATCTTCTCTTTCAGCGAAATCAGTGCATTTTTCATACCTTTTTTCACTTTAGTGACGAGTTTTAGACCTCTATCGAATAGTTTCTCAAAGAGCTCTTTCTTTATATAGCCCTTATCTCCAAACAAAAGTCCAGTTAGTTTTTTGGTTAGGTTGGTACAGGTTTTCTGTCATCGACGTTACCTCTGGTTAGCGTAACACCTTGAATTTCACCTATTTCATTGATTACTACATGTAATTTAAAACCAAAAAACCAGCCGTAAGTATTCTTTCCTAACTCTGCTAATCCTTTGAAAACCTTATTTCTTGAGATTCTTTTTCGATGGCATACTGCTATTGAAGTAGAATCTATGTAGGAAATCCCGGTCATTTTTGCTTGTTCACAAAACCATTGCAAAAGTAATGCTAAATACCACAAAACTCGCGGCTTTAAGGCAATAAATCTGTGATATGAAGGCAGCTTTGAAAACTCTGATCTATAGAATAACTGAAGATAACAAAGATAAAAAGCCTTGAAGTTTTTACATGGTGATTTATGGTATAATAGGATTATGGTTAGAATTTCTGAGTGCGCTATTTCTGGTACTCTGGTTGGTTTTTTGCCGTTTGATAAGAACCTATTTGCAAAATTATCATCTACCGCACGACAAAAATCCTCGACGCAACAGTACAGTTCTGTAATATCTTTCTTCATGGGTAACCTCTTATTATTACTAAAATACTCGAGTTTACCCTGTTTCCCTCTTCTTAGTTATACTTTTATCTATTTTCTAATCCATAACTGAGGTCTTAAGAGTTTTGAGTCTCTTTGCATAATTATAAGCGATAACAAAGTTATAAAGGTGTTCTTTAAGTTGCTGATGCGATTGATAGTAATACTTCTTAACTGTAGCATCCTTTAAAGTTTTATTCATACGTTCAACTTGCCCATTTGTCCAAGGATGGCTAACTTTTGTCAAACAATGTTCAATGCCGTTGTCTGTACAAACTCTATCAAATATGTGCTTGAAAGCATACTTATGACGCTTCTGGTTGGTAAATTGTATGCCGTTATCTGTTAAAATGGTATGTATTTTATATGGTAAGGTTTTAATCAAATTACGTAGAAACTCAGCAGCTATGGGTTTTGTAGCAGTATTATGCAACTCAACATAGGTAAATTTAGATGTTCTATCTATTGCAACAAACAAATATAGCTTACCTTCTTCTGTTCTGACTTCTGCAATATCAATATGCTATAGGGTATTGTTTGAACTTCTTTTTTGGTTTAACTTCACCATCAACATCTGGTAGTCTACTAATGTTATGCCTTTGTAAACAACGATGTAGACTAGATCGGGTTAGATGTCGAATTGTAGACTGGAGAGCATAAAGGCAATCATCTAATGGTAAAAGTGTATGCTTGCGAAATGCAACAATTATCGCTTCTTCTTCTAAAGTTAAGACAGTTGATCTTGGATGTTTTGGACCCATATCACTATCTTTAGTGAATGAGCGTTTTCTCCATTTGACAATAGTTTTTGGATTAAGGTTATAGTACCTGGAGAGTTTTGCTATGCTCTCTTTACTATTTTGTATTGCTCTACGAATTGTCTCTGTTATTTTGGCGCACCCATGTAACCATAATTCCTCCCTTGATGGTATTTTTTTCTCACATTTTATCATACCATCACACTGTGAAACTGTACATCTTAGAACCTGTTCATAATCTTTTAAGGAGTAAAGAAGTGAAAGCAAGAACGACCATTTGTAAGCTAGTGTTGAGTTTCCGCTCGCAATTTTTCCACAAACGCCTACATTTTTCCAACCAAGCAAAAGAGCGCTCAACAACCCATCTCTTTGGCAGTACAACAAAGGTGTGTAATTCACTTCGCTTTATTACTTCGACCGTCGAACCAATAGTTGCTTTTATTTGTGTTGCAAAATTTTCTCCAGTGTAGCCTGCATCAACAAGTATATTTTTAACTTCAGAGAGTTTTTCTTTAGCATTTTCGACCATTTTCATGGCACTGCTGCGGTCGGTTGCTTCTGCCGTTGTTACATAAATCGCGTGTGGTAAACCTTGTGTATCTACTGCAATATGGAGCTTTATTCCTGAAATTTTTTTACCTGCATCGTAGCCCTTATTTTCAGCAGTATCTGCATTTTTTACGCTCTGAGCATCAATTATACAAAAACTAGTTCTTTCTTTCCGACCATTGCTGATACGTGTCTCTCCAACTAATTTTTTTTAATACACGCTCCAAAGTACTTTCTGTATCTTCGCTTGGTTTTTCACTCCATTTTTTAAAATATTCGTAACAACTTCGCCATTTTGGAAAATCTTTTGGCAGCATTCTCCACTGACAGGCACTTTTTAGGACGTACAGCACTGCACAAAATACATCATACAAATCAAGTTTTCTTGGTTTTGTTTTCTTCCTACTACTCTCCAGAATTGATCTGATTTTTTCAAATTGTTCTCGACTTATGTCACTTGGGTATAAATTTCTCATATATCCTTATTCATATACATCATCTCATAGTTTATCACTTTTTTGAGATTATGAACAGGTTCTTAGATAAATCGCAACTCTACTCAAAATATAGTGTTATAAATGAATTATTTTCAGGTGGAGTACCAATTTGGATCGATGACAAGCCAAAGATTGCTCATAATAAGATAATGATTGTTGACAATCAAAAAGTTATCACAGGATCATTTAACCTGAGTAAGATAGCTAAAAAAGGAAATGCTGAAAATTTATTAATTATTACAGATTATCCTGAACTAATTCAGCAGTATGTGAAAAACTGGGAGGCACGAATGTCACAGTCTTATAAATATGCTCTCAACTAATCAAGAGCACTTGCTTAAAATCAGTTCTAAAAACAGCAAGAGAGAGCTTTCTTATTAATTGACATATGCATAATAATTATGATATAATAAACTAGAAATTTAAGGAATAAAGTAATGGATTATATAAATGATGCTGCCGGTAGCTACACTGCCATTCATGATTTTTTTCAAAACAACGGTGTTGGAGATTACAAAGTTCAATGCAGTTATGGTGGGGTGCCGTATGCTACTGATGAGTATGTGCATTCTGGCGATAAATTTTGGAGCAATAATTTTATAGACTCACATTTTGGAAAGGAAATAAAAATGTATCCTCAAAGTGAACTTTTAGCTAAAGAATATACTGGAAATATGCTGCCGGTTTCAATATCACTAGACAAGGATTTAATAAAAATCAAGGAATGTCAGAAAAAAACGAAATTTGTGGAGCTAGAAAGGGAGTCAGGCGATTTAGTGTATGATAAGCAAAAGCATGTAAAGTGTTACACAACAAAGCTATCATATGATGATGTGCATATTTACAATAACGATAAAGTTTCAACATTTAGCATAAAACGCGACGTGCCAGATGATCCGAAATACAGTTTAAATATAACATTTACAAAGGTTAATGATAATAGACCAGGATTTTGGCAAAAATTTAAAAACATGTTTTAACGTGACCATTCACTGATTTTTACTCAACTATAGCTTAATCCACAAAGGTAGAGACATTTTTAAGGATAAAGTAAACAGCATTAGCAAACATGTGAGATATTTTTCGAATATTGTGCTTAATTTTAAACCAATAGTGCTCAATAGGGTTGAGCTCAGGTGAGTAGGTTGAAAACTTTACATCCTACTGACTCTATTAAAGTTTTCACTTTTGGCGTTTTATGAAAATTGATATTATCTAAAACAACCTGCCCGCAAATTCTTAATCAAAATTTGCTCAACATAGCTTTCAAAAACAGCTTTTTCACAGTTTCCTTCAAATATCAAAGGTGCAAGAATTTGGTTATCTGCAATCTGACCTTACCCAGAAAAAGTGGAGAGAAAGAAAGGAGTTTTTTCGGGTAAAATAAAATTTTGGAGGATTAGAAATGGCAAGAGAATATACGGCAGAATTCAAATTGGAAGCTGTTAAGCTGGCAAATGAACAAAGAAAGGCAGGTCAACCAGTTGCAAAAGTAGCAAGAGATTTAGGAATAAGGGATAGTGTATTAGGAAAATGGATGAAGAAATATAACGAAAAAAAGTCAGCGGCAAATGCATTTCCAGATGTAGCACCTTATGACAAAGAGAGATTTGATTTACAGAAAGAGTTAGCAAAAGTAACAAGAGAAAGAGACATTTAAAAAAAAGCCCTGGCCAGTCAAAAAGAATAAAATGTTTTTTTATATAGTAATACCAATTCCTAAAAATAAATAGACGAATAAAGAAAAATTATCAAAATAGAATAATTTAAGAATTAGTGAGGAGTTATGGCAGCAAGCAATAGGAGAAGAATTATATAATAAGAGTAAGCTGGAATTACGGCATAAGAGGAGAGATAGGAAGAAGATTACAGGCAATAATATCTGCAAAAGAATATGGAATAACAAAAGTTGCTCAAATATACCGAATTACTAGAACTACACTGATGAAGTGGATTACAAGATTTAAGGAAGGAGGAGTCGATGCGTTTAAAATACAACCAGGACGTGGAGTAAAGCCGAAGTTAAGCTACAAGCAGCAAGAAGAAATTAAAAATGTCATAGCAGAAGAAGGAGCCAACCTAACGGCTAAGAAATTAAAGATCATAATTGAGAAAAGGAAATGTTCAAAAAAGTGTGTCAAACCGCATTTTTAGTTCAACTCAATTTTCAATCTATCTGGAAAGAAAATATCAAGTTGAGACATAAGACCTGCTGCAAATCAAGAAGTAAGAAAAAGGGGAGTAGGAAGGCTAAAATCAAGGTTAACTAAAAGGCATGCTTAAGATTTATAATGCCAGCAATAATATTAAATCTCAAGTTGTATTTCTTCTGAAAATTACGGTAAACATGTGACATAATCTTAAATATTTTTATTTCGCGAATCTTATTTTCTACTCTCATTCTAAATGATGCTAACCTTCTGTTATGTTCCTTCTGCTCTGGAGTCAATGACTTTTTACGGTACTTTTTATACGGAATTACAACATTGCTCTGCAATTTTTGCCAGCCTTGATACCCAGAATCAGCGTATTTTATACTATTTCTTGGCAAAAATTTTCCTGTTTTCTTATCCGAAAGTCATGAATTTTGCCGCGATGTGACCTTGACACTGACAAAATTTTTCCATTCTCCTCAACAACAATTTCAGTTTTCATAGTGTTGGTTCTTTTTTTTCCTGAATATGATTTCTTCCGTTTTTTACTATCTTCTGGCCTCTGTGTTTGCTGTTCTGTAACATCAGCCAGAATCTTTAGTATTTTTTCTGGTGTCATACTTCTATCTTTTGTTATAGTAACTTTTTTGGCAAGTAATGGCTCTATTTTCTTCAGTAACCTACATACATTTGCGTTGTGCACATTGAACAGGCACCCTAAAAATCTATGTGTTATGTAAGTGCGATAGTACAAAATTACGCAAAATAACTTGTCTTCCAGAGTTGGTAGTTGTGATCTTCTACCATGGCACTTTTTCTGTTTTTCAAGTTTTTCCCACTCAGACTTCACTTTTTCTACCACCTTTTCGAACTCCTCTATAGTTAAACCTGTTATATTACGAAAGTTTCTTGGGTGTTTCTTCATGTTATAGTAACTAAAGCTCATTTTTTTACCTTACTCAATCTGCTTATTCTTCTTTTACCTCTCTCACATCATTTTTTCAATCACCTTTTGCAGCAGGTCTACAGTCAAATTCGTGGTTTACGTGGTGAGTTGAATAAGCTGGAAATTCGGCTACTCAAGATTTTTGCATTCTTAGAAAAAGAAGGTATGAAGCTTCCATCTGATATTCAATCTGGTCCAAATCTGTGGCAACAAACACAATACTCTAGTAACACTTCTATTTCTGATCCTATAACACCTTCAATTCCAAAATGCAATTTGATTGCCGAAGATGCAGTGCCAAAGCATTCTAAGAAACAAAGCAAAAGAATCAATTTTGAACAGCAATTTGGTATTCACCTGCCTGTTTGGATAGGCGGTGTTGCTTTAGCCTTTGCAGGTTTCTTTATGGTCAAGTATTCCATTGAAATAGGATTGCTTAGCCCGACTGTGCGTGTGATGCTTGGCCTGATGTTTGGTGGTGGATTGCTTTATACTGCAAATTGGGTACGCAACAAGCCTCAATTTGCTAACGGTACACGCATTGCCCAGGCATTATCGGGTGCAGGTATTGTTGATTTATATGTTTGCATTTTTGCAGCTGCTAATCTTTATGATTTGATACCTGACTTCATTGCCTTTATAACCCCAGTTATGGATTAACCAACGAAGTAAAGCTGAGAAATACAGGGCTTTTTCGATTGCATTGAATAAGAAATGAGGGTAGAAAAAATATGTACCAAGAAATTTACTGTGGATCTATGCCGAGTGTGCTCAAGTTCAAATTTGTTTTTTAGGCAGCCAAAAACCGTTTCAACAATCGATCTTTTCCCTAGTAAAATCTTCTCTTTCAGCGAAATCAGTGCATTTTTCATACCTTTTTTCACTTTAGTGACGAGTTTTAGACCTCTATCGAATAGTTTCTCAAAGAGCTCTTTCTTTATATAGCCCTTATCTCCAAACAAAAGTCCAGTTAGTTTTTTGGTTAGAGTTGGTACAGGTTTTCTGTCATCGACGTTACCTCTGGTTAGCGTAACACCTTGAATTTCACCTATTTCATTGATTACTACATGTAATTTAAAACCAAAAAACCAGCCGTAAGTATTCTTTCCTAACTCTGCTAATCCTTTGAAAACCTTATTTCTTGAGATTCTTTTTCGATGGCATACTGCTATTGAAGTAGAATCTATGTAGGAAATCCCGGTCATTTTTGCTTGTTCACAAAACCATTGCAAAAGTAATGCTAAATACCACAAAACTCGCGGCTTTAAGGCAATAAATCTGTGATATGAAGGCAGCTTTGAAAACTCTGATCTATAGAATAACTGAAGATAACAAAGATAAAAAGCCTTGAAGTTTTTACATGGTGATTTATGGTATAATAGGATTATGGTTAGAATTTCTGAGTGCGCTATTTCTGGTACTCTGGTTGGTTTTTTGCCGTTTGATAAGAACCTATTTGCAAAATTATCATCTACCGCACGACAAAAATCCTCGACGCAACAGTACAGTTCTGTAATATCTTTCTTCATGGGTAACCTCTTATTATTACTAAAATACTCGAGTTTACCCTGTTTCCCTCTTCTTAGTTATACTTTTATCTATTTTCTAATCCATAACTGAGGTTTATAGGAATGGCAACAGTAACAGCCACTGCAGTAGTGTTATCCATAAAGCATGGAATGCCTATTGCCTTTATAGGTTTAATTGGAGGATTTTTGACTCCTGCTATGGTCAGCTCGCAAGACCTACAAACGCCGATTTTATTGATCTATTTATACTTCGTATTTACCGGATTAATGATTGTTGCCCGCAAGCAATGTTGGTGGCCAATGGCAATACTTGATATACTTATACCAAATCTCATAAATAAGTAGGCAAATAACTCACAGAACAAATGGTTTTGATTGAACTTTCCGTAATATTACGAATGAATGCATATACAGTATCTTCCAATAAACTAACAGAGTCATATATTCTATTTTTAATGAGATTGTCTTTCAAATATTGCCATAAACGCTCTACTGGATTTAACTCTGGTGAATATGGAGGTAAATAGATTAAGGTAATATTTTGTGGTATTTTTAAACCTTTGGATCTATGCCATCCTGCACAATCCACAACAAGAAATGCCTCCCTTGTTCCTAAATATTGTGACATCTGCTCAAGGAATATATTCATACAATCAGTATTGACGTTTGGTGCGAATAAGCTAGAACTCTCTCCATTTCTAGGATTAACTGCACTATAGACCCCAGTTATGGATTAACCAACGAAGTAAAGCTGAGAAATACAGGGCTTTTTCGATTGCATTGAATAAGAAATGAGGGTAGAAAAAATATGTACCAAGAAATTTACTGTGGATCTATGCCGAGTGTGCTCAAGTTCAAATTTGTTTTTTAGGCAGCCAAAAACCGTTTCAACAATCGATCTTTTCCCTAGTAAAATCTTCTCTTTCAGCGAAATCAGTGCATTTTTCATACCTTTTTTCACTTTAGTGACGAGTTTTAGACCTCTATCGAATAGTTTCTCAAAGAGCTCTTTCTTTATATAGCCCTTATCTCCAAACAAAAGTCCAGTTAGTTTTTTGGTTAGAGTTGGTACAGGTTTTCTGTCATCGACGTTACCTCTGGTTAGCGTAACACCTTGAATTTCACCTATTTCATTGATTACTACATGTAATTTAAAACCAAAAAACCAGCCGTAAGTATTCTTTCCTAACTCTGCTAATCCTTTGAAAACCTTATTTCTTGAGATTCTTTTTCGATGGCATACTGCTATTGAAGTAGAATCTATGTAGGAAATCCCGGTCATTTTTGCTTGTTCACAAAACCATTGCAAAAGTAATGCTAAATACCACAAAACTCGCGGCTTTAAGGCAATAAATCTGTGATATGAAGGCAGCTTTGAAAACTCTGATCTATAGAATAACTGAAGATAACAAAGATAAAAAGCCTTGAAGTTTTTACATGGTGATTTATGGTATAATAGGATTATGGTTAGAATTTCTGAGTGCGCTATTTCTGGTACTCTGGTTGGTTTTTTGCCGTTTGATAAGAACCTATTTGCAAAATTATCATCTACCGCACGACAAAAATCCTCGACGCAACAGTACAGTTCTGTAATATCTTTCTTCATGGGTAACCTCTTATTATTACTAAAATACTCGAGTTTACCCTGTTTCCCTCTTCTTAGTTATACTTTTATCTATTTTCTAATCCATAACTGAGGTTATAGAGATAAAAGTTTTGCCTACCTAATTTTACCTTAACCTGTGTCCTAATGCCTTTTTTAAACCATCCGTGTCCAATCTTTGAATGTGTGCCAAACCGCGACTCATCGAAGAAAAATAGCTCTTTTTCGTGATACGTGACAATAGTTTCATTAAGATTTTTTTTTAAATTCTTCTTGTTTATTTTTATCCTGTTTATTGTGCACAGGCCTTGGAGTAATATACGAAAAACCTAACTTTTGCATCAGTCTATGTGCTGTAGACTTACTTACCTCAAGAGCCTAGAACAGACAAAATCTGTAAAATCAAAAAGAGAAACTTCCTCTGTACTTTATGTTTTTTAGATGTAGTTATATGGAGAAGCGCTTCTGCAGTTATAACCGGCAGTTTCAATGGTGCTATAAATGCCCGCTCAATAGCATGGTTTTGGGTGGAACGGTCGAATCATTGATGGAGTCCTTTTAGACTACCTCGCTTAGGAGATTGTATTATCTAACCGTTCCAAGCTGAAGCGTTTCGCTATTACAAATTATAATAAGGGAGTTACTATGAAAAAAGCAAAAAGTAAATTAGAGATAATGAACCCTGATGCGGCAGGAATAGATATTGGTTCAGCTGTACACTATGTGTGTGTACCTGAGGGAAGAGATGAACAACGCATTCAGAAATTTTGCTGCTTTACTGCAGATCTTCATAACTTGGTACAGTGGTTAAAAAAGTGTAAAGTTACGACCGTAGCGATGGAATCAACAGTGGATTCCTTTATTTCAAATACTTGAGTCATATGGACTTGAGGTAAAGTTGGTGAATGCACGGCACGTAAAGAATGTAGCTGGTAGGAAGTCTGACGTTCAAGATTGCCAATGGCTTCAACAATTGCATAGCTACGGGTTGCTTCAAGGATCATTTAGGCCAGATAATCAGATGTGTGTATTGCGCAGTTACGTGCGTCAACGTAAAAATCTCACTGAAAGTGCATCTACACATGTTCTGCGCATGCAGAAGGCATTAATTCAAATGAATATTCAATTATACAAAGTTATTAGCAATATTACTGGAGTGACTGGTATGAAAATCATTAAGGCTATAATTGAAGGAGAAAGAGATCCTGAGAAATTGGCTGAATTCAGGGATGCACGAATAAAAAATGATCGATCTACTATTGCAAAAGCATTGACGGGTGACTATAGAGAGGAACATCTATTCGCGCTAAAGCAAGAATTTGAACTGTATAATATTTATCAAGAAAAAATAGCAGAATGTGATAGGAATATCGAAGCCTATTATAAAACTTTTGATACAAAATCTGGTGAAAGTAAGCAGCCGAGTAAGGGAAAGAATAGCAAAAACAAGCCAGACTTTGCTTTACATGAGGAACTGTATCGAATAACTGGTATGGATTTCACTAAAGTTCCAGGGTTTGATGTATTAAGTATACAAACCCTAATTTCAGAAGTCGGTATAAAGCATAATAAATGGCCAACAGAAAAGCACTTTTCGTCATGGTTGGGCTGCTAATAAAATTACAGGGGAAAAAGTGTTTAACACAAGAAAGCGTAAGGTTGTAAGTAGAGCTGCAAATGCCTTACGAATGGCTGCTTATGCTGTAGGAAAAAGTAAAAGTGCATTAGGCGCGTACTACAGAAGATTGAAAAAACGATTAGGAGCACCAAAAGCAATAACAGCTACTGCAAGAAAAATGGCATGTATATTTTATAGTATGCTTAAATACGGACAGGAATATGTAGAAAAAGGAATGGAATATTATGAAACACGCTATAAAGATAGAACTGTAAAAAATTTGGTTAAAAAAGCTCGGGAATTTGGTTACGTATTAGTTCAACAAGAAGAGTTAGTTGAGTGAGTTTCTTAGGAGAAAACATTTTCTCAATTATGATCTTTAATTTCTTAGCCGTTAGGTTGGCTCCTTCTTCTGCTATGACATTTTTAATTTCTTCTTGCTGCTTGTAGCTCAACTTCGGCTTTACTCCACGTCCTGGTTGTATTTTAAACGCATTGACTCCTCCTTCCTTAAATCTTGTAATCCACTTCATCAGTGTAGTTCTAGTAATTCGGTATATTTGAGCAACTTTTGTTATTCCATATTCTTTTGCAGATATTATTGCCTGTAATCTTCTTCCTATCTCTCCTCTTATGCCGTAATTCCAGCTTACTCTTATTATATAATTCTTCTCCTATTGCTTGCTGCCATAACTCCTCATTAATTCTTAAATTATTCTATTTTAGAAACTTTTCTTTATTCGTCTATTTATTTTTAGGAATTGGTATTAGTACATTCTTGTGGATTTGCTGTTGGTTCTTTGGTGGCAATTTTATTCCAGGAGATACTATCTGGCTCGGCTTATTTTTAATTGCAGTAAGTGCAACGGTAGTTATTACTTCAAAACAACAATATAATCGAGATAATACTGATCTGTTTAAGATAACATCCATACTCAATTATCTGACACTTAGTGGTGCATTGACATTTACTGGAATAATTACTGCTCATGTAGGATTCGGGTTAATGGAATGGGGACTGTTTTACTTGCTATCATTGGGTGGAATTGGGCTCGTATACTTCGATCAAAGGCTTTATGGTCTTGTGCCATGGTTATCAATGGCAGTAAATGCTGTGATGCTGATGGTGTGGAACACTCATGATATTAATGCTTTTGCTTTAACTATTAGTGTGTTTGGTACCTTATATATTGCCTGTGGCTATTTACTACAATCCCGTAGCGAGAAACCTCTAATTTGGGCTGGTCTTATTGCAGCCACAAGTATCGGCTACTATTTTCTTGGTTACTACAAGTTGCAAAACACAGTATTAGTATCTGATATTGCGCTTTTTTGGGGTATTCTTGCGCTTGCATTTGGTGGTTTCAGTACATATGTGTTACAGAATATTCTCAGAGCAGTACCAGAAAATTACCCCAAAAAACAGCACTTGATGGCAATTTATGCAGCAATGAGTACTGCCTTTTTATCAACAGCGCTGACCATCGAACTACCACGCGAGTTCCTATCAGTAGCTTTTGCAGCGCAGCTTTTTGCAACTACGTGGATAAATACCAAGATAAAAGTCAAGGCACTAAGATATATCATAGGTATCCTAGCTTGTGTGTTTGGGTTTCTTTTGATTCCACAAATCCTACTGTTAACTCAGCTGACTGTGTATAGCCTAGTGGAGGCTAAGCTTGCTATACAAAATGGTATTCCTATTGTGGATTGGCCAATATTTCAGCTTGGTTTGCCTGCACTATTTTTTATGATGGGAAGTTACCTACTACGTCAGCAGAAAGATGATAAACTTGTACATTTGCTTGAAATTTCAGCTATCGCGCTCATTGGTGTAATGGGATATTACCTTATTCGTCATACCTTTCATATCAATGAAAGCGTTTTATTTGTGAAAGCAGGCTTTATTGAACGCGGTGTTATTACCAATATTCTGTTCGTTTATGGATTAGTATGTTTATGGATTGGCAAGCACTTTGTAAGACAAGCTGTATCGCTTAGTGGTCTTGCACTTTCTAGCATTGCGATCTTTCGCATCAACTACTTTGATTTTATTATTTATAACCCACTTTGGTCATTACAAACTATCGGTAAGTTGCCTATACTCAATGCTCTATTACTTACTTATGGCTTGCCAATTCTGTGGACTTGGAAAGCTACACTTGAGTTGTTGCATATGGGTAAAGCAAAATGGAGTCAGTATGGCTGTGGTTTTGCTCTGTTGCTTTCCTTTGTGCTGATATCACTGAATGTACGTCAAATATTTCAAGGCACATATCTGAATGGATACGGAATGGCTTTGTTGCATCGCACCTTATACTGGTAGTAATTTACGATAAATTCATGTAGCCATTTCGCATACCAATGTCAGTGAATTTATTGAGCAAATAACACTTGAGTCGCAGTTCCTTCTCACGATTAACCTCAGATTTGTTCCGAAAACTAAACCAGAATGTTTGTTTCAGTCGCGAGAAAAAACCTTCTACATAAGATCTTTTCCCATAATTTACTTTCTTTTTCCATTCTTTCACGCCATCTTCACCGTATAATTTTATTAATCTAATAGCAGCATTTCTGTCAGACATATAATCTATTTCTGGATGTTCTGCCGCATTGTTTATTGGTGGAATTTTTGCCTTTATATCATATTCGTTACACAATTTATAAAACTTGTGCCTATCATATGCCCTATCTGCATATAGTGCTTTTATGGCATGAACTTCTTTAAGCAAATCACAAGCTCCATAGTGATCAGACCGTTACTGTATTTTACAGCTATATATTCAACATTACATGCAATTTTCTATAGCTGCGATACTTTCTATCTTCGCTATTTTCCTTCAGGAGTGTTGTTGTATATCTGTACTGTCTATAGCAATTTCGATATCTTCCATGTTATTTTCTGCAATCATTTATCTTAATATTAAGTTTCTTTTGATGCTTGTGAATAGCTGCAAATCTCTTCCTATTTGTTGCAAATATCCTTTTATAAATCCGACTGTTTGTCTTAAACCAATTCTAAAGAGACTGGTGATTATATGCACCAAAATTACAACTTTATCACTATAAATATAGTTGCCGCCCTGCATTTTTGGACAATTCTCGTACCAATTTTCTATAGCGTCATTGATATAACAAAAAATGCTTCCTCTTTCTTGGAGAAATTTGTTATATTCGCTATGGTTACTGACTCTCATTTTTTGTGGCATATTTTTTCTTCAAAGGTTAAATGGCTATTTTATAATGAATTTTGTCAGTAACTGCCAGATTTTTTCGGTTGCTATGCAACAAAGCCATCCCAGACTGGGATGACAAAAAAAGGAGCGCTGGAATGACACCTCTCTTGGGCTCTTTTAGCCACAAATATTAAGAAATTTACCAAACGAAAAAAAAGGCAAAAGAAGCCCTGGTCATTGTCTATTTTCAGTACTTGGCGTTTTTTAAGTCTTAAACACTGCAATTTAGCTGCTTTTAAGTGCAACTAACCTTAGCTAAAATGTTTAAGAAATTTACTAAGCAGAAAAAAAGGCAAAAGAAACCCCGTGGTAATTAGTGTTCACTCTCTAATCCTGCAAATCGGCGTACTATACTGTCTTAAACAGCGCGTTTCAGCTTATATAGCTAGCAATACTGTGAAGACATAAGGTGCACATAGTGCAAAAAATTAAAAATAAGACGCCAACTACGTTGTTTTCTTGCTGTTTAATCTGCACAGATGAAGATAACTGAATACCTTCAGTATCATGATAAGGGGGTTGAAGGAGTTTGTAAAGGGATTTTTTTGTTTCTATTCCCAATGTTATATGGTTATGCAAGAAGTTTATTGTACGTTTACACTCTGCATTAAAGCCTTTAGTTAAGAGCATATCCATCCTCCACCGATAACTTGTTCACCTTTATATGCCACGCAGGCTTGACCTGGACTGATGCCAAAGTAATCGTCGTTTAAAATGACACAGGCTTTATTTTTTTCGTCAGTTGAATGTATTGTTGCTAAACTTCCCGCATGTGATGATCTCAGCTTCACAGTTACTTCCATACCTTCGTTTGGTTGTTCTAACCAATTTAACTCTTTGATCAATATTTTTTTTTGCATTAATGCGTTGATCGGACCTACTATAACCTCATTATTCTCTGTATTAATTTTTATTACGTAAAGAGGTTCATTGTGTGCGATGCCCAAGCCTTTTCTTTGTCCTACTGTAAAATTTACTATGCCACTGTGCTCACCTAGCACTTTTCCATTTACATCCACAATTTTGCCTTTCTGTACGGATTGTGGAGCTAATTTAGCTATTGTTTTACTATAGCTTTCGGAAACAAAGCATATATCTTGACTGTCCGGCTTTTCAGAAATTTGTAAGCTAAAATATTTTGCTAATTTTCTTATATCACTTTTATAGAACCCACCTAGTGGAAATCGCAAAAGCTTCAACTGCTCCTTTGTTGTAGCAAACAAAAAATAACTTTGATCTTTACTTTTATCAATGCTTCTGCACAACTTTACCTCACCATTTTTTTCTAATCTCCTCACGTAATGTCCTGTAACTAGCACATCAGCACCAAGATCTTTCGTAACTTGCAATAGATCACGAAATTTTACCGTTTGGTTACATTTTACGCATGGTATGGGAGTTTCCCCACGCATATAGGTACTCGCAAAATCCTCTATTACTTCCTTTTTGAATATTTCCTCGTAGTTTAAAATATAGTGAGGAAAGCCAACACTTTCAGCTACACGCTTAGCGTCGTAAATATCCTGTCCAGCACAACATGCGCCCTTTCTTGCGTTAGCATTACCGTCGGTGCCATAGAGTTGAAGAGTTACACCTATCACCTGGTACCCAAAGTTATATAGCAGTGCTGCAGCAACGGAGCTATCAACTCCCCCGGACATTGCAACAATAGCCTTGGTCTGGTGCGGAGCTTTATCTTTTAACAAAGGTTCAATTTCAAATTCTTTTAGCATATAATTTATAAACACAAACTTGGTGTTAAACGCTGGAATCTAGTTTCTATTACACAATTTCATCGAAACAGCATACTTATTTATAGTCAAATTCCAGTGTCACGCTACTTGGATGACACCCTTTTCTGCTAGAAGTTGCCTTCAAATTACTTGGTGCGTGACACTGGGATCTCATTTATATTACATAATTCCATCAAAACAATTCGATAAACTACCTTCAAAAACAATTTAATCTTGCTTGAATAAAACATGGCCAAAATAATCCATGTTTTCAAGCACTTTACCGCTACCTAGCGCAACACAACACAGTGGGTCATCTGCAACACGGACTGGTAATTTTGTTGTTTCACTGATAACTTTGCCTAAGTTACGCAATAATCCGCCGCCACCGGATAAAATTATTCCTCTATCGACTATATCGGAAGAAAGTTCAGGCGGAGTGCTCTCCAGTGCAGTCCTAATAGCAGAAATTATCTGATGTACAGGCTCTATTAAACTCTCTGCAACTTGGTATTCTGATAAAAGCATTTCTTTTGGCATGCCACTCACTAAATCCCTGCCTTTAATTATCATTCCCTCTTTGTTATTTTCACCTGGCAGATTGGCTGAACCTATGCTTTTTTTAATTTTTTCGGCAGTTGTTTCACCGATTAATAACTTATGATTTTCACGAATATATGATTTTATTGCTTCATCCATAATATCGCCACCTACTCTGGCAGAACGTGAATAAACAATTCCGCCTAAAGAAATAATTGCAACTTCAGTTGTACCTCCTCCTATATCAACAATCATAGAACCTTCAGGTTCAGTAACCGGGAGGCCAGCTCCGATTGCTGCAGCCATTGGTTCTTCAATTAAAAATACTTCATTTGCACCAGCACTTTCTGCTGCATCTTGTATAGCACGCCTTTCAACTGGAGTGGATCCAGATGGGACGCATATGATAATATTAGGTTTATTAACAGTGAATTTTGTGTTCGCACTGCGTATGAAATATTTTAGCATTTCTTCCGCACTTTTAAAATCAGCAATAACTCCATCCTTTAAGGGCCTTATCGCCTCTATTTCTCCAGGCGTTTTTCCAAGCATCATTTTAGCTTTTTTACCAAAAGCATAAGGAACGTAGCTTCCTTTTTCTTTTATTCTTGCTACAACTGAAGGTTCATCAAGCACTATTCCCTGATTTTTCTGATAAACTAAAGTGTTTGCAGTACCAAGGTCTATGGCAATATCGCTAGCAAACAAACCTTTGAAAGTAAAAAGGCTATAAAACTTTCCGGTCAATTTTCGAACAAAATTCATACATAACTCAAGAAAACCATTTTATTGAGACAAATTATACTTTTCAGATAGGTAGTAAGTAACACACTCAACGTCTAAACCTTTACCTGTTACTTTTTTTAGCAGTTCCAAAAGGCTATACTTTGCACTGTATACATTTTGAGATAACCAACTGATAAGTAAACTAAAATCTCCTTTTATTATAGCACTTAATGATTCGTAATGATTCTTTTTAACGCAAGAGAAAATCTGCACAGCAGCAATTAAAGCAATAATTTTTATAGGAAAGTAGCCCATAACACCGCTTGCCCAATATTCATCTTGAAAATAAGTGTCCAGCTCATTTTTGGCTTTTACTGGAATTTTATAATGCTTCATACCTTCAAGCCATGCATCATGCAGATCTTTGATTTCTAACGTACCATTTATTAGATCTTGTTCTAACTTGGTTCTTAGCATAATGTGAGCCAATAAACTAAATTCATCTGCGTTCTTTAAAGAAGGGGAAAGGTTTATTTCATTGAAAACCAAGTGCAAATTTTCAACACTGCTATTAGTTTTGCCTTTTATAGCAAATTTCTCTTTTATGTGTGGTTGAATGAACTCAATAAATTCTCTGGATGTTCCAATCATCCTTTCCATGAATAACCCTTGAGCCTCATACATAACATGTCTCGTAATTGGGCTACTTATAGAATTTTGCGCTAAACATTTTTGATAAATTGCATAACCACTATGCCGTAAAAGTGAAAATAAACCATAACAAAAATCAGATTCATCATAATCTATAGGGTAGTAATAAGAAGTACGAATCTCATTTAGTGCAATACCCATTTGCTGTAAACATAATGAGCCAAGTTCAATCTGTTTCTGAGTAGCAACTTTTTGTATATTAGCAACCTTATCCTTTTTCTGCTTTTCAATTATTTTATCCACATTTTCGCTAAAAAATTTGCCTACCTTGGGGAATATTTCCCTTATATTCTTTTCTGTGATATCAGAGTCATAGCCAGCAAGCAGTGAGTCGTATTTTGAGCATTTTAATTGCTGCGATTTTATAGAAGTTACTTCACGAATGAGTTTGATTAAATCAGCAAAACGTTCTTTTAGCTTTTCTAAGTTACTGGTTTCAGAATGAGATAGCTTCCATAAATTTTGGCATTCAACCTTAGCTTTGGATAAAGACTTTACTAAATCAATAGGAACAGCACTGTTGCTTTTATGTATTCTCTCTATTAACTTTAGCTGCTGAGTATTTGCACTTTTTTTGTTACCAAGAGCATCTGCTAATGATTCCTTTATTACGTCATGAGAGATAATTTCATGTCTGATTTCTTCTAGAAGACCCATTTGTTCAACTTTGTCCTCTGCATTCAATTGGCTTTGGTTTAGTATTTTTAGCGTATTTTCGATATTCTTTACCCTATATAATACTTCCTCTAAAAACTTATAAGATTTCATATTTGTTCATTATTTTAGAAAACATCTGTTTAATACCGTAATAGATTAATAATAAAGTTAAAAGTATATTTGCTTAAAGTACAATAAAAAATTGCACATTTTATTCCTTTATTGGATTTTTTTACTCAGAGTCCAGCATATTATAAGAAAATTAATTGTAAGGTTGTAGAAAAAGTATTTAGTATTTTATTTCTCTTGACTATATTACAATATGGAGAGATTATTAACTACTGAAATTAAAGTTACGCACTATTTTAAAATTTATGGAGGTTTAGTAATGTGGAGTAGACTGGTTATAATGTGCTGTTTTTGTTTGCTACTTACTGGTGTAAGTTCTTGCCCAAAAAAAGGAGCAAATACAACAAATAAAATGCATTCTGTTGTTAAGCAGATAGGTGATAAAAGAGTTTTCTTTGGTTATGATGAATCTAGTATTACTGAAGTAAGTGCAGATGCATTACTTGACGTAATGGAGGTGTTACAAGATAACCCTGACGCAAAGGTTACTTTAACTGGTCATACTGACAACCGTGGTTCTCATGATTATAATCTTGCGCTAGGCGCTAAAAGGGCAGATGCAGCTAAAAAATTTATGGTTAGTTGTACACCCTACATAGAAAACAGAATAAAAACTGCTTCTAAGGGTGAAACTGAGCCTTTAGTTAATGTAAAAGATGATTCTAGAAATTCTAAATACGAAAAAGAGCATGCTAAAAATCGTAGAGTGGAATTTTCATTTTCTGGAATAAAGAAATAGATTAAAACCTGGATCCCAGTGTCAAGCACTGGGATGACATAAAGAAAGGGCACTGGGATGACAAAAGAGAGCAATTCCGCTGCTTATTAGCAGAATCTATATATATCGCAAATAAGTCGCAGTATGATGTAGAGACTATCTGGCCATCAAGAGACATAATGGAATTAGAGTCATTATTTCAAAATATAGCTAATAGCTTTGCTTTCCATAATCAAATTGCAGTTGCAGTATCAGGTGGTGTAGATAGTACAGTCTTACTGCACTTAATGACCAACTGGGCAAAAAAAAACAAGCTTTCACTTCCTATAGCATTAACAGTAAATCATGGATTACGTTCAGAGTCTCAAAAAGAAGCTGATTTTGTTATAAGTTATGCAAAAGAACTTGGAGTAAAGGAATCGTTCATATTAAATTGGGAAAAGCAAAACATTAAAGGTAATATTCAGTTACAGGCACGAAAAGCACGGTATAAGTTACTAGCAGAGTGGTGTAAAAACAATAATGTTAAATGTTTGCTCGTCGCTCATCACAAAGATGATCAAGCAGAAACGTTCTTATTAAGATTAGAGCGAGGTAGTGGCGTAGATGGATTATCATCAATGGACTACAAGTCTTTCCTAAATGGTATTTATATATTTAGGCCATTGTTAAATTTTAGTCGTAGTGAAATAGAAAAGTACGCTAAGCTTCACCGGTTAAAATGGATTGAAGATAGAAGCAACTATAACTTAAAATACAGGCGAACTTTATACCGTAACTTACTTAAAGCAAGTGACAATCAAGAGATTTTAACAGAGCGAATATGCCTCACAGCCCTTCATATGAAAAGAGCTGCAAAAGCGTTGATGCACTACACACGCCTTGCATTTAATGACTGTGTTAATGTTCATTATCTTGGTTATATTGAAATTAAACTAAGTGAATTTTATCAATTGCCAGAGGAAATAGCTTTGAGAATTCTTCTTTACTCTATAATGGCAATTGCTAGTAAACATTATAAACCAAGGTACAACAGCCTTATCGTAATATTTAATAAAATATTGCAAAAGGATAGTAATGTTAACTGCACACTTTCTGGGTGCAAAATAAGAAAATATGGAGAAAATATCTTAATAATTAGAGAATCGTCAAAGATACAGAAAAGTACTGTAAGCTTGCCATTAAACGATCCTATTGAATGGGATAACAGATTTAGCTGCACAATACTTGGAAATCAAGAGTGTTCAGTTATCATTGCTCCATTAAAAAAAACACAAAAAGTTCCTGAATTTCTGAAGGATTACAACTGCTGCCCTGAAGTTTTCTATTCTTTGCCTGTAGTGCTAAAAGATGGAAAGGTGCTTGCTTATCCTTATGTAAGTCATGATGGAAAAGACATCAATAGTAATAAGGTTCAATTCATTATTAGTTGCATAATACAAAAAAGACTTGTATTATCGATATGTTATGATCAATGATGAAAATTTATCTTAGTGAGGTATTATATGAAGATAACTTGGCGAGGGTTTTTTAAATTTGTTTTGCTGTGTCTAGCAATCACCGCTTTTATTTACCTTATTTATCTTACGTGGCCTAGCATTAAAGCTACTGCTGCCACTATATCTTTCATGCCTATAGTTATAAAATCTGCCGTAGTAACTTGTGCAGTGGCAGGTACTGCAACTGCACTTCTTGTGTTTGGAGCAATATGTGTCGGTGTTTATGAGCTAATGAAATCACCTAAAGTAAAAAATGTACCTGAACAGAGAGATGTAACCGAGCAAAAAGTAACACTTGATGACGTTATAGCAACAGATGAAGTAAAAAAAGAGCTACAGGTGATTTGTAATAATCTGTCAAAAGAAGGGAGAGAAAAATTAAAAAAACTAAACGTTACTGGAAAAATAACTTACATTTTACATGGCCCACCAGGCAATGGTAAGGCCTTAATAGCTGAAGCAATTGCAACTAAAACTAATTTGCCATTTTTAAGCATTAGTGGGCGTGAGCTTTCCATAAGTTATTTTAGTGAGTATGATAATCTTTTAAAAGACGCAAAGAAAAAGCCTCGTTGTATAGTCTTTATAGATGGAATAGATGCTAGTACACGATACGATAAAGAGACTCAGCTCACACGATTAGAGGAATTGTCTAAGTTGAAGTCTGATGTAACATTAATTGTTTCAGCTAAAAGTGTAGATGCTTTAGATCAGCAATTGGTTGAGCGCAGTTATTACCTTGGGAAAATTCACATTCCTCAACCAGACGAGAACCTACGCAAGCAGACATTAGATACACATCTAAAGGGAAGAGTAGAACAAGGTGTAAGTTTGGAAGAAATTATAAACAAAACTGAAGGGTTTTCATTAGGTATGTTGCATAGCTTAGTAAATACAGTAAAATTTAACGCCGCATCCCATATAGGAAGAACGGACGTGGAAACCTATGTTACCGAAGATGATCTTGAAGGTGCATTAGAAAAACTTACCAACAAAAACAACAATACCCCTACAAAATCAGATAGGATAGAAGAAGTAACACTTGATGATATTATATTGCAAGACGATATAAAACAACAAGTAAGAGAGTTTTGTGAGTTTCAATCGGACAAGGATAAACAAATAAATAACGAGCTAAAAATTAAGGAGAATGCAGCATTACTCTTGTACGGTCCGCCGGGAACTGGTAAAACTATGATTGCTAAAGTAATTGCAACTGAAACTAAAGTGTCATTTAAAGGTGTTTCCGCATCTGCGTTTGTTGATCAGTACGTTGGTAGCGGTGCAAAAAGTATACGTGAACTTTTTGAGGATGCAAGGAGAAGTGCTCCCTGTATAGTTTTTATAGATGAGTTTGATGCTATTGGTAAAGATCGTCGTGATCATACAGGTAGTGGTGCTCAAGTATATATAGAAGCTTTGGAGCAGTTATTAACCGAGTTGGATGGACTTGAGTCTAATGAAGGTGTGAAAGTGATTGCTGCAACTAATTATCTGGAGGTTTTAGACCCAGCACTGCGTGACCGTTTTACAAGAATTGAGGTTAATTTACCAGGTGAGGCCCAACGCAAGGAAATATTGGAGAAAAATATAAAAGATGTGAAAAAATCATCGGATGTAGACTTAGAGAGCATCGCGCAGCAAACTAAAAATTTTTCAGGAAGAAGGTTATCTATTTTAGTAGATTCTGCAAAACGCAATGCTAGGAATCGTATCAAAAGAAGCGAAGAAAGCACAATAGAAATTACTATGGGTGATTTTACAAAACCACTTGAAGAGATTCAAAAAGAAACTGAGAAAGAAAGGGAGCAGGAAAAGGCTAGAAAACAACAGGCAAATGATAATGTTATCCCTCTTATTATGCAAGCTAACACTCAACAACTACAAAATCAAGCTGTCAAGGAACTTACCTCTTGAAACTGGCTTATCCTCATACAAATTATAATGGGGAAAATGCCAATGACGATGAGATACAATGCATTACTAATAGCGTAATAAAACAAAATCTGGTAAGCTTAATTGATATCTAGTTAAAAGTAACGATGAAAAAATTTTTAGAAGGCTTATTGATCTGGTTAGTAATTATTGTTCTTATTTCAGTTGCTTATATTCAGTTCAGCGGAAATATAGGTAGCAGTAAAACAATCATACCTTTTTCGGAATTTTTAACTAGACTAGAAGAAAATGATGTAGAAAATATTGTCATAAAAAACCAGAATATTGAGGGCAAGTTTAGGGATGGTTCAAGTTTCAACTCAAGCGGTGTTATATATAGCGATCTAATAAAAAATTTACATGATAGAAAAGTGAGATTCTCCTTTTCAACTGGAGATTCTGCCATAAACGTAATTGGTGGATTACTTATCTCATGGGTCCCAACATTTATCTTTATTGGCTTTTTGCTATTCTTTCTTAAACAAACACAAGCGGGGGGCAACAGAACTATAAGCTTTGGCAAGTCAAGGGCTAGACTCATGACTAGTGGAAAAAAAGTAACATTTGATGATGTTGCCGGAATTGATGAAGCAAAAGAAGAGCTAGTAGAAATCGTTGATTTCCTTAAACAAAGGCAAAAATTTCAAATATTAGGTGGAAAAATACCAAAAGGGTGCCTTTTAATTGGCTCTCCTGGAACTGGTAAAACTTTACTTGCTCGTGCAATTGCAGGTGAAGCTAATGTGCCATTTTTTAGTATTTCTGGATCTGATTTTGTTGAAATGTTTGTAGGTGTTGGTGCAAGTCGTGTTCGTGATATGTTTGATCAAGGCAAGAAAAATGCTCCTTGTATAATTTTTATAGATGAAATAGATGCGGTGGGTAGACATCGTGGCATTGGCCTTGGTGGCGGCAACGACGAAAGAGAGCAAACATTAAATCAGTTATTAGTTGAGATGGATGGCTTTGAATCTAATGAGGGCGTAATAATAATTGCTGCGACTAACCGTCCGGATGTCTTAGATCCAGCACTGCTTAGGCCTGGTCGTTTTGACCGGCAGATTACTATTTCCTTACCCGATATAAATGGACGTGAGAAAATATTAAATACTCATATAAAGAAAATATCAATGGCCCCTGATGTAAATGTGAAAACAGTTGCAAGAGGAACACCGGGTTTTTCAGGTGCTGATCTAGCAAATTTGGTGAATGAATCTGCGCTTATTGCTGCAAGAAGAAACAAGAAGATTGTTACTATGGACGATTTCGAATATGCACGTGATAAAGTGATGATGGGCGTAGAAAGGCGATCTCTCATTATGACAGAAGAGGAAAAGAGACTGACTGCATACCATGAAGCTGGTCATGCGGTGATTGCTGTTAATATGCCTGCTTCTGATCCTATACACAAGGCAACAATTATTCCACGCGGTAGGGCACTCGGTTTAGTTATGAGACTACCAGAGACAGATAGAGTGTCCCTCACAAGAGAAAAGATGCTAGCAGATATAACTGTTGCAATGGGTGGACGTGTGGCAGAAGAGCTAATTTTTGGCTACGATAAAGTCACAAGCGGCGCATCTTCAGATATAAAACTAGCATCAGATTTATCACGTTCCATGGTAACAAAATGGGGAATGAGTGACAAAATAGGCCCGATCTATCACAATCGCGAACAAAATATGCATGGTTCTGAGATAATTTCTGAAGATACGTTAAAACTTATAGATGAAGAAGTGAAGAAAGTTGTGTCTTCTTGCTATGAAAAAGCAAAAGACATTTTGACCAAGCATAAGAAAGGCTTAGATCTTATTGCTGAAAATCTACTGGAGTTTGAAACTTTAACAGGAGATGAAATAAAGGATATACTAAACGGAAAAAAAATTGTCAGAGAGGAAAATGAGAAGAATGAGAAAGTAAAAAAATCCTCTCTCTATTAAATTTGGCCTTGTTTAACTGCTAAATGAAAGTTTTTAGTTGCAGCAATGGCGTCATCAGGTAGCTATCTGACTCACAGAAACGTAGCTAAAATTCCTTGACAAACTCCGCCAGCCCCCTTATCATGAGACTGAAGATATTCAGTTATCTTCAATCTGTGCAGATTAAACGACAACAGTATTACGTGATTGGCGTCTTATTTTTAATTTTTTGCACTATGTGCACCTTATGTCTTCACAACATTTCTGGGTTTTCAAGCTGAAACGCGCTGTTTAAGACAGTATAGTACGCCGATTTGCAGGATTAGAGAGTGACAACTAGCTAACACGGGATATCTTTTGCCTTTTTTTCTGCTTAGTAAATTTCTTAAACATTTAAACTAAGGTGAGTTGCATTTAAAAGCAGCTAAATTGCAGTGTTTAAGACTTAAAAAAACGCCAATACTGAAAATAGACGATGACCAGGGCTTCTTTTGCCTTTTTTTTTATTTGGTAAATTTCTTAAATATTTATGGCTAAAGATTGCACGAATGTTGCAATTACAAAAGCGATCTCTACTAAGAACCTCAGTTATGGATTAGAAAATAGATAAAAGTATAACTAAGAAGAGGGAAACAGGGTAAACTCGAGTATTTTAGTAATAATAAGAGGTTACCCATGAAGAAAGATATTACAGAACTGTACTGTTGCGTCGAGGATTTTTGTCGTGCGGTAGATGATAATTTTGCAAATAGGTTCTTATCAAACGGCAAAAAACCAACCAGAGTACCAGAAATAGCGCACTCAGAAATTCTAACCATAATCCTATTATACCATAAATCACCATGTAAAAACTTCAAGGCTTTTTATCTTTGTTATCTTCAGTTATTCTATAGATCAGAGTTTTCAAAGCTGCCTTCATATCACAGATTTATTGCCTTAAAGCCGCGAGTTTTGTGGTATTTAGCATTACTTTTGCAATGGTTTTGTGAACAAGCAAAAATGACCGGGATTTCCTACATAGATTCTACTTCAATAGCAGTATGCCATCGAAAAAGAATCTCAAGAAATAAGGTTTTCAAAGGATTAGCAGAGTTAGGAAAGAATACTTACGGCTGGTTTTTTGGTTTTAAATTACATGTAGTAATCAATGAAATAGGTGAAATTCAAGGTGTTACGCTAACCAGAGGTAACGTCGATGACAGAAAACCTGTACCAACTCTAACCAAAAAACTAACTGGACTTTTGTTTGGAGATAAGGGCTATATAAAGAAAGAGCTCTTTGAGAAACTATTCGATAGAGGTCTAAAACTCGTCACTAAAGTGAAAAAAGGTATGAAAAATGCACTGATTTCGCTGAAAGAGAAGATTTTACTAGGGAAAAGATCGATTGTTGAAACGGTTTTTGGCTGCCTAAAAAACAAATTTGAACTTGAGCACACTCGGCATAGATCCACAGTAAATTTCTTGGTACATATTTTTTCTACCCTCATTTCTTATTCAATGCAATCGAAAAAGCCCTGTATTTCTCAGCTTTACTTCGTTGGTTAATCCATAACTGGGGTTAAGAGGGTGTCATTCCAGCGCTCCTTTTTTTGTCATCCCAGTGCGTGACACTGGGATCCAGTTTTCCATATAATCTCATCGAAAATGTTGTAACCACTTTCTGTGCTAGTTTGCTTGCTTACAAGCAAACTTTCCTGGATCCCAGTGTCTGGGCACTGGGATGACAGGAGAAGGAAGCATTGGGATGACAGGAGAAGGGGCTACTCGGATGACAGGAGAAGGGGCTACTCGGATGACAGGAGAAGGGGCTACTCGGATGACAGGAGAAGGGGCTACTCGGATGACAGGAGAAGGGGCTACTCGGATGACAGAAGAAGGGGCTACTCGGATGACAGAAGAAGGGGCTACTCGGATGACAGGAGAAGGGGCTACTCGGATGACAGAAGAATGGGACGACAGGAACGGAGTGTGAAGGACTTAAATCACAATTATCAGCTGTTACAAAAAACGCCAAAAATAATTGCCTTTTAGTTTGGGTTATGTAAGAAGTCTAATAATTTCATTGTGTACTTGATTATCATTTTTTGTTTCAATTTCAGTGATAACATGGCACCTATCGGGCTCTTTTATGGCTATTTCCTGAAATCCTTTTCTGACCTTATTATAAAAATTAACATCCATTTCTTCATATTTATTTCTATCTTTTGCTCTGCTGAGCCCAACTTTAACATCAATATCTAGAATAAATGTAATATCTGGATATCTAACTCCAGCCAACCTGTGCAAATCTTCTATTAGCTCTAAATCAACTCCAAACCCATATCCTTGGTATGCAATAGTTGAATCAATAAACCGATCACAAATCACTATTTTTCCTTCTGCAAGAGCTGGTAATATTAATTTTTTCATATGTTCGTGCCTCATCGAGATAAGCAGCAAGAGTTCAGAAATAGGATCAATATTATTCGTTAACAACACTCCTCTTATCTTTTCTGCAAAATCAGTGCCGCCTGGTTCTCGAGTCAATACTACGCTATTTTCACCGCGAATTTGCTTAAAATGATTTGCAAGTAGCTTAGATTGTGTTGTTTTACCAGAGCCGTCTATTCCTTCGAAAGTTATGAACATAAGTTTTATAATTATAATATTAAAAAAGAATATGCAAACAGTATACATAGAAACCGTTTGACATTTAAATAACAAGACCGTAAATTATATATGGTATAATAATATTCTATGGTTGCTCTGAATACTCCTGAAGTCGATTTTAGTTTTACTGCAAAAGATTTTAATCTTTTGGGAGTAGACAATAAATACTATACATTAAGTGACTGTTGTGGAAAAAATGGTCTTATTGTAATATTTATATGCAATCACTGTCCTTACGTTCAGTCAATTATTAGCAATCTGGTAAGCGATGTTGATCAATTGAGAAAAGATTATCAGGTAAACACCGTTGCAATAATGCCAAATGATGTAAATGAATATCCGGAAGATTCCTTTGAAAATATGATTAATTTTGCCAAGGAAAATAAGTTTACATTTCCATATTTAATTGATAGTACACAGAAAATAGCTAAAGAATACGGGGCTGTTTGCACTCCTGACTTTTTTGGCTTTAATTCCAATTTAAACCTTTGCTATCGTGGACGTTTTAACGACACAAAAAAAGAAAAGGTTCAAAGCTATGAAGTAGGAAGTAGTGACTTATTTCAAGCTATGAAATTTATTGCAGAAACTGGTAATTCTCCAACTGACCAAAAATCAAGTATTGGCTGCTCAATTAAATGGTCTAATTCTACAGGTTAAATATCATGCACAGTGGCTCTCAGCATTTGTTTGATATTATAATTTTACTTTCTGCTGCTGTGTTTATAGTCATAGCGTTCTGGAAAATGAATATTAGTCCAGTGCTCGGTTACTTCGTTGCAGGTGCAGTTATTGGTTCTCATGGATTTAATCTGATACACTCAGCTGAAGCAATGGATAATCTTGCAGAATTTGGTGTAGTTTTCCTATTATTCATTATAGGCCTTGAATTGACATTTGAACGCCTGATCGCTATGCGTATTCATGTATTTGGGTTCGGTTCTCTTCAAGTTATAGTTACCATGGTAGCAATATGGTGCATCGCTCTTGCTTTCGGAGTGAATACGAATATAGCAACAGTTATTGGTGGTGGGCTTGCGCTATCCTCAACAGCAATAGTGTTGCAGGTTCTGCAAGAAAAAGGTTCTCAAGCAACTCAGGTTGGTAGGTTGTCAATAGCAGTACTATTAATGCAAGATTTTGCAGTGGTACCATTAATAGTATTGGTACCTTTACTTGCTGGTAATTCTGAGCACAGCCTGATAAGCTCATTGGCAGGTTCATTGGTGCAAGCAGCTATTGCATTAGTGCTGATATTTATAACTGGTAGATTATTGCTTAGACCTTTATTTTCGGTTATTGCTAAAATGGAAAGTAATGAGATCTTTATATCAACAACGCTTTTAATAGTATTAGGAGCAGCATTTATTACTGAGCAATTTCATTTATCGTTGGCGTTAGGTGCATTTGTTGCTGGATTGTTAGTTGCAGAAACAGAATATAGACACTCAGTAGAACACGCAGTATTGCCATTTAAAGATTTGTTTCTTGGCTTATTTTTCATGACTGTTGGTATGTCTATCAATACCGAACTTTTACTCAATAAGTTACCACTAATTACTTTATTATCGATTATCCTTATCGTTTTAAAAACATCTATCATATATATATTGTGTAGATTTTTTGGGTTTAAGAGTGCACCTGCTATACAAGCTGGGTTACTGCTTTCACAAGGCGGTGAATTTGCGTTTATTTTATTTCGCTTAGCAGATGAGCTAAATGTGCTACCAAGTGAAATCGCTCAAGTGCTTATGATGGTAACTACAGTAACCATGGCTTTCACTCCTCTTTTATCAGGGCTTGGAGATTGGATAGCAAACTCATTTAGCACTGAGAAAACAATATTAGATGATGAAGCTGTTGAAACAGATACACAAGATCTTTATAACCATGTAATAGTTGCTGGATTTGGTAGAGTGGGATATATGGTAACAAAAATGCTTACTGCAGAGCATTTAAGTTACGTTGTTGTAGATATTCAATCAAAAATAGTCAAAGAAGGAAAAAGTGATAGTTTTCCTATATATCTTGGAGATGTTACAAGATGTGAAATTTTAAAATCGGTAGGAATAGAAAGAGCTCAAGCTCTCGTTATTTCAATAAAGAATGAAGTTACTATAAAAAAAATTGTTTCTTTAGTTGCCGCAAATTTTCCGCATGTAAATATTGTAATACGCTTACCAGATCTGAGTAATGTGGAGGTTTATAGAGATCTAGGAGCTAGTAAAATTATTCCTGAAACATCTGAGATAGGATTGCAGTTAGGTGGAGCTGCACTGAGCCTCAGTGGTATTAGCGAAAGTGGAATTACGTCTTTAAAAAGTAGATTTAGAAAAGGCAATTATAGTATGTTAAAAGACCTTGGTAGTGATAAAGATGAATGACGTATCTGTTCAGGCAATGGCGTCAACTTAAGAGCATACATTAGATGTAATAGTTTAGACTTGATCTGACAGGCGTGAATTAACTGACAGAAGAATTGACAAAGTCAAAACCAAAATCAGCATCCTGTTTAATGCTATCAATATTTTTCTGATAAGCAATATGCATACTATCAAAAAAGGTTTGCATAGGATAGCAATATTTACCTGAATGCGGTCTAGATCTATTGTAAGAATGCACCCAATGGTCTACATCTAACTGAAGTTCTGCCAAAGAGGTGTAAATTTTCTTTCTAAAGATAATATTGATCTTGCATAGTTCTGTGGAACCTTTCACATATGCCATTAGTCTGTGGAGAACGAGCTTTGGTTCGAGAATGATCAATATTTTCTACCCCCAAATACAGCTGGTAAGCGTGATTTTCCGGTCTGCCACAATACTCTGTACCACGATCCGTCAAAACGCGTAGTAATGATACTTTCTGTTCATCAAAAAACGGTATTACCCTATCATTAAGAAGATCTGCACCTGTGATAGCAGTCCTTTCTGTGTAAAGCTTAGCAAAAGCAACTCTAGAATAGGTATCAACAAAGGTTTGCTGGTAAATTCTTCCAATACCTTTGATATTACCCACATAATAACTGTCTTGGCTACCCAAGTATCCTGGATGCTCTGTTTCAATTTCTCCATGGGCCTCTTTTTCTTCCTTAGCCTTCTCTAGAGCTGTTATCTGCTCTTCTGTTAAAATGCTGAGCTACTTTTGCTTCTAATGCCTTTAACCTCTTTTTGAAATTTTCAAGATTGTTTCTTTGCCACACTGATCTTATTCCACTTGCAGAGATGAGAATTCCTCTCTTCGTTTGCTGCTCTTTCTTGTCCATATGCTGGAAATTCTATTGCTATTTCAATTACTGCTTTTTCTATATCCTCCGATACTCTATTTGCATATAATGGCTTGCTTTTCGCTCTTCTCCTCCTGTTTCATACAGTTCTTTGAAGCGGTAAAATGTATCCCTTGAATATCCCATTACCTTACACGCCTGTGATACATTTCCTAATTGCTTTGCAAGTTCTAGCAATCCCAACTTTGGTTTTAGTATTTTTTCTTGTGTTGCCTGACACTCCTTTAAAATTTGTTCATATTTTTATCTTACTTTGTTTGCCTGTCAGATCAAGTCTAAACTATTACAGCACAAATTTATAAACATCAGTATACAGCTCATCAATGCTTGGTTCTTTACTATTTTTGGCAAAATCCTCTGATTTTTTCACTAAGTCACGTATTTCCTTATCAATTACTTTGCATTCTTCTTCTGAAGCAATTTTGTTATCTATCATGTATTTCTTTAAAGTGCTTATAGGGTCATGATTTTGCTTCATATCTTCAACTTCTTCTTTTAAGCGATAAGTAGCAGGATCTGACATCGAATGGCCGCGATATCGATATGTCTTCATTTCAAGCAGGATAGGCCCTTTTCCGCTGCGTGTGTGTTCCGCTGCTTCGCCTGTAGCCGCATAAACAGAGAAAAAATCCATTCCATCAACTTGTTTTCCAGAAATACCAAAACTTTCTCCTCTTTTGTATAACTCTGTTACTAAAGTTGATCTTTGCACGGAGGTTCCCATTGCATATTCGTTATTTTCTATGATGTAAACCACAGGTAATTTCCATAAAGATGCCATATTAAATGATTCATATACTTGTCCTTGATTTGCAGCACCGTCACCAAAATACGTGAATACCACGTTATCTCTTTTCTTATATTTATTAGCAAATGCTATTCCTGTGCCAATTGGAACTTGCGCTCCTACTATTCCATGTCCGCCGAAGAATTTTTTTTCAACGTCAAATACATGCATAGAACCACCTTTGCCTTTCGAGCATCCAGTTTCTTTGCCGGTAAGCTCTGCCATTACAACATTTGGATCAGAATCACATGCGAGCATTAAGCCATGGTCTCTATAACTTGTGATAAAAGCGTCACCTAATTTTGATGCAGCTTGAGTTCCAACTGCAACTGCTTCTTGCCCTATTGATAGGTGACAGAATCCGCCTATTAATCCCATTCCATATAATTGTCCTGCTTTTTCTTCAAATCTGCGTATGAGTAGCATTTTCCTGTAGAATCCAATTATCTGTTCTTTAGTGAAATTTTCTGCTTTCATATCGATTTCTTTTTCATTAAACTAACACAATACCAGGAATTTTAAATTTTTGCTAATGAACTATTACCACTGGCTTGAGGCTTTTCACGTTATCTCTGTTATCATGTGGATGGCAGGTATGCTTTATTTACCCAGGCTTTATGTCTACCACGCAACTGTAAAACCGGGATCGGAAAATGATAGCTTGCTTCAAACAATGGAAAAGAGGCTACTTAGATATATCATAAACCCTGCAATGCTTTTCTCACTTGGTCTTGGAATCACATTAATGGTTATTAGGGAAGCATATCGTGAAGGATGGTTCCATGTAAAAGCACTAGCATTACTCTTTATGTTTGCTATTCATGGGCTACTTGCAATGCATAGGAAAAATTTTGTAATGGGTTCGAATAAGAAGTCACATATTTATTTTCGCGTTTTAAATGAGGCAGTTACAGTATTGATAATAATCATAGTTATTATGGCTGTTGTGAAACCGTTTTAAACTTTGTAAACTCAAACTAAAATGAAGTTTTCAATTTCGTCAACCGTAAGACCTGTAGTTTGAGAGATGATATAAATTGATACACCTGCTTTAAGTAGGTTTGTATCCGTTCAGCAGAGTGGTTTAAGAAACAATAGATAGGAGATTTTGGAAAGCCCCTTTGTTTCCATGTTAAGTATAATGAAATTATCCGTTCGAGGAATGTGTTTCCTCGCTGTGATTGTGTAAAATATGAGTTTTTACGGTAAATGACATAGTGTCGTATCTGTTGTTCAGCGTGTCAATGGAATGTTTTCTGAATCATTCAAAAAATTCCACATCATTCTTTCAGATTTCAAAATATTTTTGGCAACTCGAGAAGCTCCTATTGCTTCAGGTAGGTAAAATATCTCCTTCAAGTAATACCTTGTACGTTTTCGCAATTTTCTGGCACATCTGGCAAATCTAAAAACATCTATCTCATTTTTTAACAGAGCTTTTTTCAGTGCAAACAACTCAGCAGCAACATTTCTTAACCAGAACTTTAACTTCAATAGACCTCTTTCGAAACTAGCATAAAGCCAAAGAAGATATACAATGGTAATTTAGTGTGAAGGAGATAGATGAAATACAAAACAGCAAAAGAGTTAGAAGATGAGAAATTTCGCAGATTAACAGGGCTAAAAAGAGCAACGTTTGATAAGATAGTGGAAATTCTAAGGAAAGCAAATAAAAAGAAGAAAGCTAGAGGAGGAAGAGCTAAGTGAGGAAAACATGCTCCTAATGGTATTAGAGTATCTCCGCGAATATCGGACATATTTTCATATCGGACAAAGTTATGGCATGAGTGAAAGTAACTGTTTTAAAATAATAAGATGGGTAGAAGGCACATTAATCAGATTTTGCATTACCAGGAAAAAAAGAGCTATTAAATGGTAATGTAGAATATGAAATTTTGGTAATAGATGGACCAGTAGAAAGGCCAAAAAAAAGCAGAAAAGATTTTATTCAGGAAAGAAAAAGAAGCATACGGTAAAGACACAAGTCGTTATAGCAAAAAAAAGCAAAAAAGTTATATGTACTTCCTTTGCTAACGGTAAACAACACGACTTTAGAGTTTTTAAAGAGTCAAAAGTTCGCATGTTATCGACCACTAAAGTTTTAGCAGATGCTAGTTATAGGGGTATGCACAAATTTCATAAAAATGTTCAACTTCCCCATAGAAGATCAAAAAAGTTTCCTTTACCAAAAGACAAAAAATCGGAGAATAGGACTCTTTCTAGCCAAAGGGTGATAGTTGAAAACGTAATTGAAGAGGTTTAAAATCATCTCGGATAGGTATCGAAACAGACGAAAACGTTTTGCTTTAAGATTTAATTTAATTGCTGCTATTCATAACTTTGAGCTCCTTATATGAATTTTGAAAGAAGTCTAATGTAAGGTTTTCCACATATTGCAATCTCTCCTCCGCACTCGCAAGTAGATGACAACTTTACTTTTATCACCTCATCTGCATCCATTTTGGCGCGAAAACTTCCTTCATGCCCAATCTGTGCCCCTATTTTCCTGTCACTTTTTTTCTTTTTCTTCTTTAGCTTGTATAACTCTTTTGAGCTCGGTATCGATGAATTTTGTGAATTCAGACCTAGTCTTTCTTTCAATTCAGCATTTTCAATTCTTAGCGCCTTATTCTCAGATCTAAAATTTTCGTTTTCTATCTCTAACCTCTTTATCTCTGCTTTTAGTTGCTCTATCTCTATTTTAAAGCTTTCACAGAGCTTGAGAAGACTAGCTAGTAGATCAGACCACACATACTACTTGCGATATTATGTTTTTAGCACTCCTTGTCTACTTTTTATTTTACCGCTCCGCTGAACGGATACGCGAAAACGTACAAGGTATTACTTGAAGGAGATATTTTACCTACCTGAAGCAATAGGAGCTTCTCGAGTTGCAAAAAATATTTTGAAATCTGAAAGAATGATGTGGAATTTTTTGAATGATTCAGAAAACATTCCATTGACATGCTGAACAACAGATACGACACTATGTCGTTTACCGTAAAAACTCATATTTTACACAATCACAGCAAGGAAACACATTCCTTGAGCGGATAATTTCATTATACTTAACATGGAAACAAAGTGGCTTTCCAAAATCTCCTATCTATTGTTTCTTAAACCACTCTGCTGAACGGATACCTCTAGTAGAAACTAAAGTGCGAAGTGCATGGCGCATATTTATTCTTAAAAGCAACCAATATATCATGATTATTACCTTTTAGTTTCTTCAATTCCTTTAAATGGTTATTGTTAATAATACCATCTATTAGAATACTCAATAAATGGAAATCCATGCTGTTAAGGTTTGCTATTATTTCTTCATCACTAAAGAACGATTTAAATTCGTTGTGATTTGATATAATACTTCTGTCTAGTAAAAATTCTAGTAAAGTAAGATTAATACTGTTAAACAGGTGTATTTTTTCTTGAGTGTCAAATAAATCAAAATAGATTGTATTATTTTGCTTTAGTTTTTTTGTTGGTAAAAACTTATAACTTAGAACCGACGATCCTCCAATCATTGTATTTTCATCAATTAGGATTTTGTAATCGATTAACAAACGAAGTAAATCTTGGTTAATGCTGTTCAATCTATTAACTTGTTCTTGATTAGTAAATATTCTGTCAACCTCGTTAATATCTACACCTGCAATCACTAAGTTTTGTAGTAAAGCTTTATTAGTAGTGTTATAATATGACCGGGGTAGTAAATGTACAATATCCCAGTAAAAATTAAGAGTAACAACAAGAATCTTTACTAAATCCAGTAATCAAATTACTGTAAAGATAGTCCCTATCCTTAAACATATAATCACGCAATTCACTATCATAATTGTCCCAGATCCGCTTCAAGGTAAAAGGATTAAATAAAGATAACATTTTAATTTGCCTCATTTTAAATTACTAACTTAGTATATCATGTTCAATCAACAAAAATCAAGTACCATATTTTATACGTTAGCAGTCAAAATTAGAGACTTATTTTGTAATGGGTAAGGTCAATCACGCCAATCATATAAATTTGTTGATGGTATTTTATATTCACTACATATCTCTGCTGTGCTCTTTTGATTTTTTATTGCTTCCAAAGCTATCTTTGCTTTTAACTCTGCTTTTTTGTTCTCATACTACACTCCATTCTTTTCCCTTTTTACTCGGATTAACCAATTTTTTTTGGTCTAATTTATGGGGTGCATTATAATTGATGAGTTTTTTGAATTTAAACCAAGCCTTTCCTTTAATTCAGCGTTCTCTATCTTTAAAGCCTTATTCTCTGCTTTTAAACTTTCATTCTCTTTTTCCAATCTTTCTATTTTTGCTTCTAACTTTTCTATTTTTTGCTGTAAATTTTTGCAAAGTTCTAAAAGGTTTACCATATTATCTCACTTTTGCTCTATGATTATCTTTTTAGATCACCTTGTCTACCTTATTCTGTCACTCCGCTGAACGGATACACGGATACCATGCAAATGTCTTTTTCAGTCAGCTATAGAAGAAAATTCGTCTGCGCAAGAATTTTTCATAGCATTAAATGTATCATAATCTGTAAAATCTAATTTTACTGGTGTGATAGTAATAAATCCTTCTTTTATTTTATTTACACTACCACTGCCTGAGTGCTCTCGAGACCAATTTAAGCTAAAAGAGCCATTCGAATTTTCAGTAAAAGTTAAATCCCCATCAATGTTATATTCACCTTGTTCAGCAAATTCTACTCCTTTTACTTTTTCCGTAGCAGGAAAATTTACACTCATCACTATGTTTTTAGGCCAACCAACCTTAACTAGCTTGGCAATAACCTTTGGTGCAAAAACCTTTGTATTGTGCCAGTTTATTTTGTCATGATAAACTTGGCTTAGCGCAATAGAAGGTATAGACCTTGCAGCACCTTCCATTGCAGCACCTATTGTTCCTGAATAACAAATATCGTCCCCGACATTTGATCCAATATTTACTCCGGACAATATTAAGTCTGGTTTTTTATTCATAACTTTATTTAGCGCAATAATGACACAATCTGCAGGAGTACCAGACACACTAAATTCCCTTTCACTATGTTGTTTTATTCCAATAGATTGTTTCACTGGATAATCAAGAGATCTTGCAGCCCCGCTCCTATCAGTATCTGGTGCCACTACCCATATTTCCGATGCAAAATTTCGTGCAACCTCTTTGAGCAATTTTATTCCTTCACTTCCAAAACCATCATCATTTGTTATCAATATTATCATATACAATAATTTTTTACTTAGCTGTATAGTTCCAAAGTATGACAAATAATTCTGGTCACTAGTTGCAAATAAATTCATATAGCTTTATTAATAAGCTATAACAAAGAACCCGCTGTAAATCAATAAGAAAAAATTAGGAGTACAGTCAGGTTCTCTAATTGCATGAAAGTCAATAATAATTTTTTGTATCATGAAAAATATTTTTTGATGTAAAATTCAGCTCTAATACAATCTTTTATTTACTATCGTATTATCTTATTCAATCAAAAGGGGTTTTATTGGCAATTAAAACACTAGCACTAAATTTCTATTTAATCCCTTTTAAATTAATGTAGCCAATGAATATGTGAATAAGTACGCTACACACACTTAAAGTACTTATTCACATATTCATTAGGCTTATAAAAACTAAAGTGTCATATTTTCCCCATCACCCTAATGATTTTACATAAGTTAAAGTAGTATGCTTCCATGGTTCTCTCCGCGGTCTAAGAACCTGTTCATAATCTTTTAAGGAGTAAAGAAGTGAAAGCAAGAACGACCATTTGTAAGCTAGTGTTGAGTTTCCGCTCGCAATTTTTCCACAAACGCCTACATTTTTCCAACCAAGCAAAAGAGCGCTCAACAACCCATCTCTTTGGCAGTACAACAAAGGTGTGTAATTCACTTCGCTTTATTACTTCGACCGTCGAACCAATAGTTGCTTTTATTTGTGTTGCAAAATTTTCTCCAGTGTAGCCTGCATCAACAAGTATATTTTTAACTTCAGAGAGTTTTTCTTTAGCATTTTCGACCATTTTCATGGCACTGCTGCGGTCGGTTGCTTCTGCCGTTGTTACATAAATCGCGTGTGGTAAACCTTGTGTATCTACTGCAATATGGCGCTTTATTCCTGAAATTTTTTTACCTGCATCGTAGCCCTTATTTTCAGCAGTATCTGCATTTTTTACGCTCTGAGCATCAATTATACAAAAACTAGTTCTTTCTTTCCGACCATTGCTGATACGTGTCTCTCCAACTAATTTTTTTTAATACACGCTCCAAAGTACTTTCTGTATCTTCGCTTGGTTTTTCACTCCATTTTTTAAAATATTCGTAACAACTTCGCCATTTTGGAAAATCTTTTGGCAGCATTCTCCACTGACAGGCACTTTTTAGGACGTACAGCACTGCACAAAATACATCATACAAATCAAGTTTTCTTGGTTTTGTTTTCTTCCTACTACTCTCCAGAATTGATCTGATTTTTTCAAATTGTTCTCGACTTATGTCACTTGGGTATAAATTTCTCATATATCCTTATTCATATACATCATCTCATAGTTTATCACTTTTTTGAGATTATGAACAGGTTCTAACATGGCTAAAATTTTAATTTGCCAAGCCGCACTATACTTGTTAGGCGGAAGTGGACGGCAACATGTCTTTCACGAAGTCTAAGCTTCAACTTGATCTCTTGCTTATCCCTTCCATCGGCATTACTATCTTTACTTTTAATAAAATTAATTGTTCTATACTCCTTTAGTGTTTATTGATAACAAAATTCTGTTTTGTTAACCAACATCCTAGTATCTGTTCAGACAATGGCGTCAACTTAAGGAAAAATATCGGTGATAGTGTATAAAAATTCTCTCTAAAATTTTTACCATTAAATTACCCAAAAGCTGCAATAAATAGCACTTTTGTTGCTGTTTTATTTCAACAAAGAAGTCTAAAATGTGTCCTTTTTAGGTAAAACATGCAAAAAGGAAAAAATTTTATTCTACAAATTAAAAATATAATATACTCGAAAGCTTTTCAGAGAATCCATTGTGTTGGAAAGAACAGTTTCACGCGAACAAGAAAACTCCCTTTTACGACAGTATTTTCTATGATTTTAAAGTTAGTTAAAAAAAGTTTGGGAATAGAATGTGAACTTATGGAGCCATTGACATGTACCCTCAAAGCAAGCTTTTTCTAAAGCAAGGTATAAATACAGGTTTTAAAGAGTTATTGGAGCTAAGCATCCAAACAGCTTATCAAGATGAATCTGAGCTGGAGAGGCTATAGACTTATTGCAGCAGATGGTTCTGGTATGAGATTACCCAGCTCTGAGGAAATTGTATCCGAGTTTGGCCGCTTTAAACCAAATGGAACAACAGGCACAATGCCACCATTGGCAAGAGTTTCTTTGTTTGTTGATTTATGTACTTCACTGATTTGCAGTGCTCGCCTTGCGGCTTGGGAACAAACGTTGGCGGAAGAGCAATTACCCGAAGTTATCACTCAAATGCGTTCATTAAATCAAAAGAAATTATTATTTATCTATGATCGTGGTTATCCTTCAGTAAAATTCATTCAGCAGCATGATGATTTGGAAGTAGATTTTATTTTTCGCTTGCAAAAAAGAAATTATAGCAAGCTATGGGAACGAATTGCATCTGGCGAATCAGATTTTGATTTTATATTAGAAAATGAAAAGCTAAAAAATAAAATGAAAGGACAGAAAGTAAGAGCTGACATTAGCTAACGGAGAAACAGAGGTATTAGTTACTTCACTTTTTGATCGAGAAAAATTTACTTTGGAAGATATCAGTAAAGCTTATGTATTAAGGTGGCACATAGAAGAGTGCTACAAACGACTCAAAGTAGGAGCAGAGTTAGAGAATTTTTCTGGGGTAAATTTAGAGGCTGTATTACAAGAATTTTGGGCAAACTTGGTCATGTGCAATATATTATCGCTTCATATGTGTGATGCACAAGGGCCTTGGAACCCAGATCAAATTGCCGAGTACCGTTTAAATTTTTCAGTTTTATTTGGTGTGATGAGACAGAAACTTTATCAAGTGCTCGTTGCGCCAAAAGATTTTCAAGCCCTTTTTAAGTATACGCGCCAAAGTTAAGATCCGACCGGGAAGATTGTATAGCCGCAATAAAGTAGATAAGCCCAAACGCCATCATGTCTTTAGGAGAGTTTGCTAATGTATGCTCTTAGAACCTGTTCATAATCTCAAAAAAGTGATAAACTATGAGATGATGTATATGAATAAGGATATATGAGAAATTTATACCCAAGTGACATAAGTCGAGAACAATTTGAAAAAATCAGATCAATTCTGGAGAGTAGTAGGAAGAAAACAAAACCAAGAAAACTTGATTTGTATGATGTATTTTGTGCAGTGCTGTACGTCCTAAAAAGTGCCTGTCAGTGGAGAATGCTGCCAAAAGATTTTCCAAAATGGCGAAGTTGTTACGAATATTTTAAAAAATGGAGTGAAAAACCAAGCGAAGATACAGAAAGTACTTTGGAGCGTGTATTAAAAAAAATTAGTTGGAGAGACACGTATCAGCAATGGTCGGAAAGAAAGAACTAGTTTTTGTATAATTGATGCTCAGAGCGTAAAAAATGCAGATACTGCTGAAAATAAGGGCTACGATGCAGGTAAAAAAATTTCAGGAATAAAGCGCCATATTGCAGTAGATACACAAGGTTTACCACACGCGATTTATGTAACAACGGCAGAAGCAACCGACCGCAGCAGTGCCATGAAAATGGTCGAAAATGCTAAAGAAAAACTCTCTGAAGTTAAAAATATACTTGTTGATGCAGGCTACACTGGAGAAAATTTTGCAACACAAATAAAAGCAACTATTGGTTCGACGGTCGAAGTAATAAAGCGAAGTGAATTACACACCTTTGTTGTACTGCCAAAGAGATGGGTTGTTGAGCGCTCTTTTGCTTGGTTGGAAAAATGTAGGCGTTTGTGGAAAAATTGCGAGCGGAAACTCAACACTAGCTTACAAATGGTCGTTCTTGCTTTCACTTCTTTACTCCTTAAAAGATTATGAACAGGTTCTTAGAACCTGTTAAGGATCTCGAAAATATGAGGTAAAGTAGGCATAGTTAAGAAAGAGGTATATCTATGCAAAAAAGCTATCCAAGCGATATAAGTCAAGAACAATTTGAAAAAATCAGACCAATACTGGAGAGTAGCAGAAAGAAAACAAAACCAAGGAAACTTGATTTGTATGATGTATTTTGTGCAGTGCTATATATCCTAAAAAGCGCCTGCCAGTGGAGAATGCTGCCAAAAGATTTTCCAAGGTGGGAGAACGTGTATTACTATTTTCAAATGTGGAATAAAAAGAATGGAGCAGAACCAAGCTTGCTGGAAGTAGTCTTAAAAAAAATTAGTTGGAGAGGTTCGTATCAGCAATGGTCGGAAAGAGAAAACCAGTTTCTGTATAATTGATGCACAAAGTGTTAAAAACACAGATACTGCTGAAAAAAAGGGCTATGATGCAGGTAAAAAGATTTCAGGCATAAAGCGTCATATTGCAGTTGATACGCAAGGCTTGCCACATGCAATTCATATAACAACGGCAGAAGTAACTGATCGTAGCAGTGCTGTGGAAATGGTGGAAAAGGCTGAAGAAAACCTCTCTGAAGTTAAAAATATACTGGTTGATGCTGGCTATACAGGAGAAAATTTTGCAACTCAAATAAAAGCTACTATTGGTGCAACTGTTGAGGTAATAAAGCGAAGTGAATTACACTCTTTCGTTGTATTGCCAAAGAGATGGGTTGTTGAGCGTTCTTTTGCTTGGTTGGAAAAATGTAGGCGTTTGTGGAAAAATTGCGAGCGGAAACTCAACACTAGCTTACAGATGGTTGTTCTCTCCTTCATTTCTCTCTTATTACGAAGATTTTAAACAGGTTCTTAAGTTGACGCCATTGTCTGTTCAGATGCATGGCTAATGCTGAAACAAAAATTCCAGTGCTCCCTTTCTTGTCATCCCAGTCTGGCATGGCTTTGTTGCATCGCACCTTATACTGGTAGTAATTTACGATAAATTCATGTAGCCATTTCGCATACCAATGTCAGTGAATTTATTGAGCAAATAACACTTGAGTCGCAGTTCCTTCTCACGATTAACCTCAGATTTGTTCCGAAAACTAAACCAGAATGTTTGTTTCAGTCGCGAGAAAAAACCTTCTACATAAGATCTTTTCCCATAATTTACTTTCTTTTTCCATTCTTTCACGCCATCTTCACCGTATAATTTTATTAATCTAATAGCAGCATTTCTGTCAGACATATAATCTATTTCTGGATGTTCTGCCGCATTGTTTATTGGTGGAATTTTTGCCTTTATATCATATTCGTTACACAATTTATAAAACTTGTGCCTATCATATGCCCTATCTGCATATAGTGCTTTTATGGCATGAACTTCTTTAAGCAAATCACAAGCTCCATAGTGATCAGACCGTTACTACCTCAGTTATGGATTAGAAAATAGATAAAAGTATAACTAAGAAGAGGGAAACAGGGTAAACTCGAGTATTTTAGTAATAATAAGAGGTTACCCATGAAGAAAGATATTACAGAACTGTACTGTTGCGTCGAGGATTTTTGTCGTGCGGTAGATGATAATTTTGCAAATAGGTTCTTATCAAACGGCAAAAAACCAACCAGAGTACCAGAAATAGCGCACTCAGAAATTCTAACCATAATCCTATTATACCATAAATCACCATGTAAAAACTTCAAGGCTTTTTATCTTTGTTATCTTCAGTTATTCTATAGATCAGAGTTTTCAAAGCTGCCTTCATATCACAGATTTATTGCCTTAAAGCCGCGAGTTTTGTGGTATTTAGCATTACTTTTGCAATGGTTTTGTGAACAAGCAAAAATGACCGGGATTTCCTACATAGATTCTACTTCAATAGCAGTATGCCATCGAAAAAGAATCTCAAGAAATAAGGTTTTCAAAGGATTAGCAGAGTTAGGAAAGAATACTTACGGCTGGTTTTTTGGTTTTAAATTACATGTAGTAATCAATGAAATAGGTGAAATTCAAGGTGTTACGCTAACCAGAGGTAACGTCGATGACAGAAAACCTGTACCAACTCTAACCAAAAAACTAACTGGACTTTTGTTTGGAGATAAGGGCTATATAAAGAAAGAGCTCTTTGAGAAACTATTCGATAGAGGTCTAAAACTCGTCACTAAAGTGAAAAAAGGTATGAAAAATGCACTGATTTCGCTGAAAGAGAAGATTTTACTAGGGAAAAGATCGATTGTTGAAACGGTTTTTGGCTGCCTAAAAAACAAATTTGAACTTGAGCACACTCGGCATAGATCCACAGTAAATTTCTTGGTACATATTTTTTCTACCCTCATTTCTTATTCAATGCAATCGAAAAAGCCCTGTATTTCTCAGCTTTACTTCGTTGGTTAATCCATAACTGGGGTTTACTGTATTTTACAGCTATATATTCAACATTACATGCAATTTTCTATAGCTGCGATACTTTCTATCTTTGCTATTTTCCTTCAGGAGTGTTGTTGTATATCTGTACTGTCTATAGCAATTTCGATATCTTCCATGTTATTTTCTGCAATCATTTATCTTAATATTAAGTTTCTTTTGATGCTTGTGAATAGCTGCAAATCTCTTCCTATTTGTTGCAAATATCCTTTTATAAACCCTACCGTTTGTCTTAAACCAATTCTAAAAAGATTGACGATTATATGCACCAAAATTACAACTTTATCACTATAAATATAGTTGCCGCCTTGCATTTTTGGACTATTTTCATACCAATTTTCGATAGCTTCATCGATGTAACGAAAAATATTTCCTCTTTCCTGGAGAAATTTGTTATATTCGTTTTGGTTACTGACTCTCATTTTTTGTGGCATATTTTTTCTTCAAAGGTTAAATGGCTATTTTATAATGAATTTTGTCAGTAACTGCCAGATTTTTTCGGTTGCTATGCAACAAAGCCCACTGGGATCCAGGAAAGTTTGCTTGTAAACTAGCACAGAAAAACGTTTTCAATGAGATTATATGGAAAACTGGATTCCAGCGTCACGCGCTGACCTCTCTTACCCCAGTTATGGATTAACCAACGAAGTAAAGCTGAGAAATACAGGGCTTTTTCGATTGCATTGAATAAGAAATGAGGGTAGAAAAAATATGTACCAAGAAATTTACTGTGGATCTATGCCGAGTGTGCTCAAGTTCAAATTTGTTTTTTAGGCAGCCAAAAACCGTTTCAACAATCGATCTTTTCCCTAGTAAAATCTTCTCTTTCAGCGAAATCAGTGCATTTTTCATACCTTTTTTCACTTTAGTGACGAGTTTTAGACCTCTATCGAATAGTTTCTCAAAGAGCTCTTTCTTTATATAGCCCTTATCTCCAAACAAAAGTCCAGTTAGTTTTTTGGTTAGAGTTGGTACAGGTTTTCTGTCATCGACGTTACCTCTGGTTAGCGTAACACCTTGAATTTCACCTATTTCATTGATTACTACATGTAATTTAAAACCAAAAAACCAGCCGTAAGTATTCTTTCCTAACTCTGCTAATCCTTTGAAAACCTTATTTCTTGAGATTCTTTTTCGATGGCATACTGCTATTGAAGTAGAATCTATGTAGGAAATCCCGGTCATTTTTGCTTGTTCACAAAACCATTGCAAAAGTAATGCTAAATACCACAAAACTCGCGGCTTTAAGGCAATAAATCTGTGATATGAAGGCAGCTTTGAAAACTCTGATCTATAGAATAACTGAAGATAACAAAGATAAAAAGCCTTGAAGTTTTTACATGGTGATTTATGGTATAATAGGATTATGGTTAGAATTTCTGAGTGCGCTATTTCTGGTACTCTGGTTGGTTTTTTGCCGTTTGATAAGAACCTATTTGCAAAATTATCATCTACCGCACGACAAAAATCCTCGACGCAACAGTACAGTTCTGTAATATCTTTCTTCATGGGTAACCTCTTATTATTACTAAAATACTCGAGTTTACCCTGTTTCCCTCTTCTTAGTTATACTTTTATCTATTTTCTAATCCATAACTGAGGTCTCTTGGGCTCTTTTAGTCATAAATATTAAGAAATTTACCAAACGAAAAAAAAGGCAAAAGAAGCCCCGTGGTTAACTAGTTATTTATATGTACTTCAAAATATTGGCGTTTTTTATTCTAAACGCTACGATTCAGCCGCTTTTAAATACAACTAACCTAAATTATAAACGTTAAGAAATTTACTAAGCAGAAAAAAAGGCAAAGAAAACCTAGGGTAGCTAGTATTCAAATTCTCCCTTGTTCTATTTGACGTCTTTTGATGTCTTAAACGCTTTATAAGCGCGTTTCGGCTTGTATAGGTAGAAACCCAGAAGTTTTATAAAGACATGAGGTGCACATAGTGCAAAAAATTAAGCATGATTTACGCCAAATACAAAGTTCCCTTTGTCGTTTTAATCTGCAGATTGCGAAGGTAAATAAATAGCTTCAGTTTCATGATAAGGGGACTGGCGGAGTTTGTCAAGGAAGTTTTTTTGTTTCTGCGGGCTACCTGAGTTTATTAGAGCCAAAACTCTTGAGACCTAGGTGATAATTCTATCTAAAAGGATGCCAAAAAAGAGAAGCAGCCCTACGTAGGAATTATTTTTAAATATGGACATGCATTGACTTGGATCGTCAGGATTGAAATTTTTGTATTGGCGGTGAAATATGAACCCTACAGCAAGTAGAGCAATATAAAAAATGTTATTTAATGATGATAAGATACCAGCATATAGCCACGCCATAAGAGATATTAAATAAAATCTTTTCAACCAAGATTTTGTTGTATCACCAAAATATAATGCGGTAGATTTCATTCCGAGTTTTTCATCATCTTTTTTATCTTGATGAGCATATATGGTGTCATAGCTAAGTGTCCAAAAGACGCATCCTATATAAAACAGCAAGGATTCTATACTGATCTGGTTTATTATTGCTGCTGAGCCCATGAGCGATCCCATATTGAAGGTAAACCCTAAGAACAATTGTGGCCACCAAACATACCGCTTTAATAAAGGGTAAGTAGCTATCATACACATTGAGATTATTCCAAGTATAAGTGTAGTTTTATTAGTTAATAATAAGATTATCAGGGCAATAGACAGTAACAGTGAAAGTAAAGCCAAAGCCTGCTTTATGTTCAATGCACCACTTGCAAGTGGCCTATATTTTGTTCGTTCAACGTGCGCATCTATTTCTCTATCGAAAATATCATTGATTATGCACCCTGCAGGTCTCATTAAAAATGCGCCTATAGTAAACAAAACAAGGAGAAAAAGAGCCTGATACGATAGAGAAGTTGAGGCTAAAAGAATACCGCTCAAACTAGGAAATAGCACAAGCCACAAACCTGTTAAACTATGCAATCTCATTAATGAAAAGTAATGGTTGAAATACATTAATTAAGTGTGATTATGTAATATTTTGCTTACATTAACAAAATTATCAAACGCTAAATCAGGCTTGAAAACTAACTCAGGTATAAACCGCAAATCAACATAACACAATATAGATTTACGTATTGACCATGCAGACTGGTTCATTTCATTAACAACAGTGTTAATATCACAGTTATTCTCAGAAGGATCTCCAGTGTGTCTTTTTTCTGAATCTGAGTAGTCAGCTACTTGAATATTCAATGAAGATAACACAATATATACATCTGCTTTTTTCAAATCTTTACTTAATTTTACGTCAGATACCGCTACATTTTTATTGAACACCTTACCTTCCATTAGGACTCTTGATATTGCTCTATGCAATACCGATGCTATTTTTAGGTTTCTAATTTCCTTTTTCATATCCAGCTACTATAACACCCTTTCTTCTTGCACTAATTGATAAGCTTCCAAAATATCTCCAACTTTAATATCGATATTACCCTCTAGTGATACTCCGCATTCAAAGTTTACACCTACTTCTTTAACATCATCTTTAAATCTACGTAGTGCTTTTAACTTTCCTTCATGCACCAATTTGCCACCACGCACTACCTTAATTAAAGAATCTTTTCTTATGACTCCATCACTTACGTAACATCCAATGATATTACCAGCTTTAGATACATTAAATATTTGTCTCACAGATGCAAAGCCAACACGAACCTCTCGTGTAACAGGCTTTAACATTTTAGTTAAATACATTCTCATGTCGTCAATGAGCTCGTATATTATGTTATAAGTATGTATTTCTACACCTTTTTGTTTTGCCAAGTCCCTTATTTTTGAGTCCACTTTTACATTAAAAGCTAAAATTACTGCACTTGATGCTTCTGCAAGCAGCACATCTGAATCTGTTATCCCTCCTACTGCTTTGTGTAGGATATTTAGTTTCACTTGGTCTTTACCGAGTTTATCAATTGAACTTGATATTGCTTCAATAGAACCAGTTACATCGCACTTTAAAACTACAGATAGTTCTTCTGTTTCACTGTTATTACGACTGAATATATCTAAATTATTGTCATCTGAATCTTCTTTCTTTTTCTTGATCAACTCTAGCCTGTATTCAACAATTTCACGCGCCTGCTTTTCGGAATTTACAACAACAAATTTATCTCCAGCATTTGGCACACCATTTAAACCAGTAATTTCAATTGGAGCGGAGGGTAGTGCTGCTTTTTCTCTTTGACCAAGGTGATTAACCATACTACGTACTTTGCTGTATGTTGTACCAACTACCAATATATCACCAACCTTTAACGTTCCTTCCTCAACTATCAATGTAGCTGATATTCCTTTCGCTTTATCTATTTTGGATTCTATTACCCATCCAAGTGCTCGACAATCTTCTATTGCTTCTAGCTTCATTAATTCAGCGATTAACAAAATCGCCTCTTCTAGTTTATCTAAATTAGTTTTCTTTTTTGCTGATACTGGCACAATCATAACATCACCACCAAGCTTTTCAGGAATGAGATCATATTGAGGCAAACTATTAATTATTTTTTCTACATCACCAGGCTCAGATTTATCAATTTTATTAATAGCAACTATAATAGAAACATTTGCTGCTTTTGCATGATTTATTGCTTCAACTGTTTGTTTCATGATTCCATCATCAGCTGCAACTACTATTACAACTATATTAGTAATATTGGCACCACGTGCACGCATCGCAGTGAACGCTTCATGTCCTGGTGTATCAATAAAAGTAATTTTTTGCTTATCTTTTGTCGTTATTTGATAAGCACCTATGTGTTGAGTTATCCCACCTGACTCTCTTTCTGCAACATTAGATTCACGAAATGCATCGAGCAATGAGGTTTTACCATGATCGACGTGTCCCATAAAAGTGACGACTGGTGGTTTAGGTTTTTTAGGCAGGCTTTCTCTGTCTTCTATAAAAAATAAATCCTTTTCTTTGTCGTCATCACTCACTCGCTTAGCCGTATGATTAAATTTTTCCACTATTTCACATGCTATATCTGGATCCACCAGATCATCTACTCTATAACTCTCACCAACTTCTTCTTTGAACATTTTTAGCACACTCTTGCTGTCTTCTGCCATACGAATAGATAACTCCCTGATAGTTATTTTGTCTGGTATAATAACTTCTCTTGATATATTTTTACCCTTGGTAAACTTTGACTTTCTACTTCTTATACCAAATCTTTGCTTAAATACAGGGGGTTGTTCAGTTTTTTCATCTATTGCCTGTGCAATTACCAGTTTAGAATGCTTAGAATATATATCTTTGTTGACTTTAGAAGACTTTTTATCGTCGCCCTCATAGTCAATACTATCTTCTTTTGGTTCAACTAAGTGGGTATTACTTAAAACTTGCTTATTTATTTCCTTAGATAAAGTGTCCGCTTCATTTTTCTCGTCAATCTGTTTATTGCTGTCTTCTTTTGCTGTTTTCTCTTTTTCTTCTCTCTGATTTCTTTCTTTCAGCAAAGCAGCATTCTGCACAGCATTAATGCGGAAAATTTGTTCTTTCTCTGTTAAAGAACCTAATTTACTCCCGTCAAATAAATTATGTTCCTCTGCATCATGAGATTTTTTTCTTCTTTTTTTTACTATTGTAGCTCCAGTACTTGGGCTAGCTGAAGAATTTAAATTGAGGTCTAATTTAAGCTTGCTTAAGCCTTGGAGCGTTAATTTTTTATTACTGATATCTTCATTATTCATATTATTTTATTATATTAACCCAAGCTTTTTACGTGCTTCTATGATTATTGAGTCTACTGTATCTTTTAGATTTTCTTTACTATCAGCTGAGGAAGAGAGTATGCTGCAAAACTCATAACTTGATAAATCTGCTATGTCCTCTAAAGTCTTAATATCATGTTTACTAAGAGCAATTTTATTGTCTATTGATAAAGTTAAATTGATTACATCATCTTCCATACCTAGACTTTTTAGCTCTTCTATTTTTCTATCATTTTCTGCTTTCAGGTACTTATTTGCTCTATTATGAAGTTCGTTTGCAATATCCTCATTAAAGCCCTCTATTGAAGCAAGCTCTTTAATTGAAGCGCTGGATATATCTTCTACGCTTGAAAAACCTTCTGTTACCAATAGCTGACCCATAATCTCTTCTAAGTTTAAAGCTTCAGCAAATAAAGCTGAACATTGACTCAGTTCTTTACTTCGCCTTTCTGATTCTTGCTGAGTGCTTAATATCTCAATTTTCCATCCAACAAGCTCTGAAGCTAATCTTACATTCTGGCCCTTTTTTCCTATGGCTAAACTCAATTGATCTTCAGCAACTATTAATTCTATGCAATTTTCATTTTCATCAATAATAACCTTCGATACTTCTGCAGGAGTAATGGCTTTAATAACAAATTGACCCAAATCTGAGGAGTAATTTATAACGTCAATTTTTTCACCATTTAATTCGTGTATAATAGTTTTTATTCTATCTCCCTTAACTCCAACACAAGCACCTACTGGATCAATGTTCTTGTCAGGAGAGAAAACAGCAACCTTAGACCTTGAGCCGGCGTCTCTAGCTATACCTTTAATTGTTACTAACCCATCAGCAATTTCTGGTATTTCTTGATTTAATAATGCCTCTAAAAAGCCTTCATGAGTCCTAGAAAGAATAATTTGACGTCCATCATCAGAGCGCTTAACAGTCTGTATGTAAGCTTTAACCTTATCGCCTTCACGAAATGATTCACCACCGGTCAAATTTCGCAAAGGAAGGTATGCCCTAGTGCCATTTATGTCTATAATAAGATCTGAATATTCTACTTGTTTAACAATACCATACCTTATTTCTCCCGCCTTATCTTTAAATTCCTCATATTGCTTTTTTGACTCTTCATCTTTAATTATTTGAGCAATCTTTTGCTGGGCAATTCTTGCTGAAGCAAGATCAGTGTTAAGAGAGAGCAATTCACTAACAATATCTCCAACTTTTGCATCTCCTTTTATTAATTTAGCTTGTGTCAGCGTAATTGATTCACACTCAGTATTCTCTTTTTCATTTGATTCATCATCAATAACTTTTAGTTTTCTATATGAAGTAACTTTGCCTGTGTTTCTATCTATATTAACTACAATTTTACTTTTGCTACCATATTTTTGATAAGCCACTGCTTCTATAGCACTTTCCAGTGCCTTTATTACAACATTAAAATCTAAACCTTTTTGAAGTGAAAGCTCTCCTGCTGTTTTTATTACATCAAGGCTTCCAACTATGTTATTCTTGTTACTTTTCTGCTTAACACTGCTTTTACGATTAGCAATCATAATAAATAAATCCAATGTAATTAGTTATAATTATAGCTTCAACGGGCAAAGCGCTATCTTAAATGTTAAATGATTGCTAATTTAAGTCAAGTTTTTTCATGTCTTTGTATGACAAGCAACGCCGGAGTAAAGAATAAAGTTAAAACCGTTGCAGCCAATATTCCACTTGCTATGGTTGTTGAAATGTCAACCCACCACTGACTTGATGGAGCATCATATGTGATTTGTAGCGTAAAAAAATTGATATTTAACCTGGTAATCATCGGTATTAAACCAAGAACTGTGGTTGCAACGGTAAGCAATATTGGCCTAACGCGAGAAATTGCAGCGTTTATTACACATCGCTTGATGTCATTTTTGTGTACCTTAATTTGGTGATGAAAGGCATCAAGCAATAGTATGTTATTATTCACTATAATTCCTGCCAAAGCAATTATCCCCACTCCACACATAACAACTACGAAAACTTGTTGGATAAGAAAAAAAACAAAAAACACACATGTTGTGGATAAAAACACTGCTGTCATTACGATAAATGTATAGTATACATTATTAAATTGTGTCACTAATACCAATATCATTAGTGTAATTGCTAATATAAAAGCCTTTAACAAAAATGCTCCTGATTTTTGTTGATCTTCTTTGTCGCCTTTAAAATCAATTTTTACTCCCTTGTCCCAATCCTGGGCAATAGAATTCTGAATGAACTTTACTCTTTCATTAACAAGATAGCCTGTATCCACATCAGCGGAAATTATCACTGTACGTAATCCATCAATCCTATTTAGTTTGTTTACCTTTTTTTCGGGAGCATATTTTACTATGTTGCTCATAGGATGCGGGCCATTAACTGTATTGATAAAAAGATTGTCTATAGTCTTCATGTTGCGGTCCCTTCTGGGGAAACGGAGTACAATATCGATTTCTTCATCCGTGTTATTTGGTCTATATTTTCCAATCAACACTCCATTTGTAACCATCTTTATAAAATCGCCAATGGTTGCAACACTTACTTCAGAACTTGTAGCCTTACTCTTATCAACACTCATATTCCACTCTATTTCAGGTGCTGATCTGCTATCTTGAATATTTATAAACCCGGATGAAGGTTGGTCCATAATTTTTAGAATTTTCTCTGCTGCTAGATTCAGATTGGATGCACTTCCGCTGAGGTTAATTTGTATTGGCTTGTCAACCGACGGTCCTGACTTTTCTTCTTGAACATCAATTATTACTCCCTTCATGTCTTGCACACTGCTCCTTATATCACTTAGTATGTGCTTAGCTTTTCGCCTGAAGCGCCAATCCATAAGTTCTAATTGAATTTTGGCAATGACATTATCTGAAAATACTCCTGATCTAGCATAAGAAACATGAATTTCTTTTTCAATGCTCAAAATACGCTCTTCTACTTCTTTTAGTATCAAATCTCGTTCTTTGGCTGATAAGCTTTCTTTTGCTTTAACACTGATTAAAATATTATCTGAATCCACTTTCGGAAAAAACTTTACTCCAGGACCAAAAGTAAAGTACAGCACACTAAATGAAAACAAAACGAATACAGTAGCACATACGAATTTTTTAGGATGATCCAAAACCTTCTCTAGCATGCGTATGTAAGCTCTTATTATAGGCCCAGCATTTTTTATCTCACCACTTTCTATAGCACTCATTTTTTTTATTTCTTTTTTTGAAGTTATCGAAGGCTTACCAAATATTGCACCAAGTGTTGGTATAAAAACCAAAGCCATAATGAGTGATCCAGTCAAAGTTAGAATTATTGTAATTGGTATGTACTGCATGAATTTACCAACAGTATCAGGCCACAGTAGCAGAGGAAAAAACACTGCCAATTTAGTTAACGTTGATGATAAGACCGGATAAAACATATCACGAACTGAAGTGTGAAAGGCTTCTACTTTGTCCATTCCGCAGATCATCTTTCTATCGGCATATTCGCTGATCACAATTGCATCATCAACCAGCATGCCAACAGCCATGATTAAACTGAAGAGCACAACGATATTTAAAGTTATGCCCATAAAGTAAAGAGCTATTATCCCAATGAGAAAGGAACCTGGTATCGAGAGTGCCACAAGAATAGCAATCCTTGTTCCCATAGAAAGCATCATTATGATCAATATTAACAACACAGCGAATATTATGCCGTTTTCCAAGTCATCAAGCACATCGCGGACGTTTTTTGACTGGTCATTTAAGTACACCACTTTTAAATTTTCAGGTAATTGATCTTTTGCCTTATCCATTAAGTATTTTACTTGATTTACTGTGTCTATTATGTTTTTTCCGTTACGTTTTGAAATTTCTAGCACGACACTAGGTAATCCATTAATGCGAGCAAACCCTTGGTGATCCTCAAACCTAGGGTATACTTTTGCTATATCTTTGATTCTCAAAACTGCATCGCCTTGAGATCTAATAGGAATATTCATAATATCTTCTATATCTTTTAATAACCCTGATATTTTAATCGAATATTTACCGGTATCATTTTCCAGTGACCCAGCTCCCACTAGTCTGTTATTGCTTGATATAGCTTGGAATATTTCGTTTGATTGAATGTTATATTTTGTTAGAACTGTGGGCTCAATTATAACTTCCACTGTTTCTTTACGCATACCCGCTACTTCAACTTTGAGAACATTTGGCAGAGATTCTATTTCTTTCTTTAGCTTGCGTGCTATTTCAGTTAAGGCTCTTTCTGGCAAATTACCAATTAAGCCGACATTTAATATGGGAAATAGACTCAAATTTATTTCATTTATTATTGGAGATTCCGCTTCAATAGGTAACTTCGCTTTTATGTTTGAAAGCTTTGAACGGACATTATCGAGCACTTCTTTATTATCATACTCTGTTCCAAATTCGAGTATCATGTGAGCACCATCATTAGTTGCAAAAGCTCTCAATTCTCTTACACCTTCGATGGATCTTAGTTCGTTTTCTATAGGAAGCACTAATAGCTTTTCACTATCTTGAGCAGAAATCCCAGGAAGTCCAACAAACACGCTGATTATAGGAATCTGTATATCAGGGTTACTTTCCCTTGGCATTTTTACATAAACGTATGAACCGAAGATAAAAATTACTATAAGTAATAATACCACCGCCCTGTTTCGCTCTATGAGTAAGCTCTGCATGTTGAATGTTAACTGAATATGTGCGTTTGTACAATATTATATTCGAGATACATTGCATATTAATTAATCCTTGTATAGCTTTAAAACTTTACGCAAATAATTAAAATTTTCGCAAAGTTGCAAGTATAAGAAAATTTCTGTATAATAATTCTAGAACAGTATTTGAGAGGTTATTATGGTGGCAATTCTAAATGTAACAAAGGGCAAAAATAAAGTTATTGTGTCTGGATTAGCTGGAGCTTTATCAGCTTTAATATTTTTAACAGCAATCCACATTGCCGCAAAGATAGCCATTATCGTTTCTGCCGCTGCAGTTACTTACTTATTACTTTCGCTGATTCATAAAATAAGAACTAAAAAAGAACAGCCTGCTGAAATTACTGGTGTTTCAGAAGATGAAGGGTATAGCAGTGTTGATGAAGGTGAAGAAAAAGATACCGTAGAAGAATCAGAAAAAACTGAAGCTGAGTTAGAAGAAGAAATAATAAGGAAAAGAGCAGAAGAAAAAATGAAAAATGGACTACCTGAACATATGGACCTTGACGGTAACTCACTTGCTGGGGCTGATGATACAAGTCAGACTAGATACGCAACGAACTATATGGATTTAATGCGATCCCCTCCTATGCATATGAATGGATATTACCAGGAAATCACAAAAGTTGCCAGTGCTCCAAAAACTTTTGTCACTAGTGATTCAATGAGAATGCCAGAGCGGCTAACTATGGAAGATATTGTTAACCAACGTGGTTAGAGTTTATATCAAACTCTCCATCTCATATTGAAAATCAGATGCAATGCCATACACTCTATTTGGCGGAGCAATTTTGTTCTCTATACCAAAAACTATACCTTCAATTATTGCTGTGAGTACTTTTTCAAGGTCACAATCTGCTCCGGGAACGCGGTGCTCCAGGCGGCATCTTTTGGAATCGTTGCCAAAATAGGGAATTCTTATCGCAGCAGTTCTGTTATTTACCCCCCAACTAATCGTAGTTGGAGTATGAATATCCGGGTACTGAAATCTTAAATATGAATCATCATTTGGAGCAAAAAATAACATATGTTTTTTCATCATTGCGCATAATCCACCAATACTATGAATCAAATAATCATTATACTTTTGCTCATTGATATAAAATAAGTTATCGTTATTTGAATTCACAAGATTAACATGCACATTTAATGCACTGCCTGCTCTATCCAAATAGGGCTTTGCTTTAAAAGAAACATTCCCGCCTAGTTTTTGTGCTACTTCAGTAAGTAATTGTTTTGCTAACTCAAAATGCTTGATTAAATTGTCGGAGTTCGTATAACAACCACTTTTTATCTCATATTGATGTGTAGAATTCTCTTTCTCGCAAGAAAATTCAAGAGATGCTATTTTATTTTTGATGCTACTTAGAAATAAATATTCTTTTTCTATTCCTTCAATGTAAAACTCTAGTTCAATACCGAATACAGCATAACAACTCAAATTACTTAATATAATCATAAACTTGCTTCAGTAAATCTATATTAGGTTAGCTATATTTATATGAATACTTTACTTATTTGCCAGTAAATTTAACATCTTATTTATACATAATGTATTACTATTTTTAATAGCATGCTTCTAATCCTCGATACAAGCGACATTTACAAATTTTTCATTTTTTTGAAATAAAAATGATCAATTTTAGTGTTTTTATACCCTTTACAACTCATCAAAAAATCACCATAATTTTTAGTATGTATTAAGTAGTATTAGCTTTTCATTTTGCAGTAAGCTATTGATTATCTTATATTTTTCTAATTGTTGCTTTTTTCTTGGTATGGTATATGAACTTAACTAGCCCTAAGGTTTCTACTATGTTTTTTGATCAGATTATTACAGTAACGGATCACAATGTTACTTGGGAAAAAATCCAAAATTGTCTTTATAATCTTTATGGAGAAGCAACATATAACAGCTGGCTGAGTTCGCTAAAATTTGTCAGTAGCAGAAATGGGGAAGTTCTTTTATCCGTGTCAACAAGGTTTATAAAAGAGTGGATTACAGTTCATTACATGAAAAAAATACTATCATTGTGGCAAAGCGAAGATAAAAGCATACGTTCTATTGATATTCAAGTAATTGAGGAAAGGAATTCAAATTTTAATGTTATACTAAAAAACAGAGAGGAAAGTAATCATAATCTTGGTTCGCCGCTGGATCCAAGGTTCACCTTTGATAATTTTGTAGTGGGGAAGCCAAATGAATTAGCATTTACGGCGGCAAAGCGTGTGGCAGAATCTATAGATCCAATATCAGGCAGCAATCCTTTGTTTCTATATGGTGGAGTGGGACTTGGTAAAACACATCTAATGCATGCTATAGCTTGGCACATAGTCAATTCCCCATCAGCAAAAAGAAAAGTGGTATATCTATCAGCAGAGAAATTCATGTACCAATATATTACAGCGCTGCGAAGCAAAGATATTATGTTATTTAAAGAGCAATTTAGATCAGTAGATGTATTGATGGTAGATGATGTGCAATTTATCAGTGGTAAAGATAGTACACAAGAAGAATTTTTTCACACTTTCAATGCATTGATAGACCAAAATAAGCAATTGGTTATATCAGCTGATAGGTCTCCTAGTGATCTTGATGGAGTGGAAGAAAGAATAAAATCACGACTTGGTTGGGGATTGGTAGCAGATATTAATGAAACAACTTTTGAATTAAGGCTTGGTATATTGCAGGCAAAAGTGGAGCAGATGAATATGTATGTTCCGAAAGATGTCCTAGAGTTTTTAGCAAGGAACATAAAATCTAATATAAGAGAATTAGAAGGAGCATTAAATAAGATTACCCATACCTCATTAATTGGAAGAAGTATGACGGTAGAATCAGCTAGTGAAACCCTAATCGATCTTCTTAGGTCAAATCATAGGTCAGTCACGATAGAAGAAATACAAAAGAAAGTAGCTGAATTTTTCAATATAAAGGTTGCAGATATGCAATCCAATAGAAGGCTTCGCAGTCTTGCAAGGCCAAGACAAATAGCTATGTATTTTGCCAAAAAATTTACGCAAAAAAGCCTACCAGATATTGGGAGAAACTTTGGTGGCAGAGACCATGCTACTGTTATACATGCAGTAAAACAAGTAGAAAATTTTATAAAGACCGACTCAAAATTTGCTGATGAAATCAATCGATTAAAAAAAATGTTTAAGTAGCGTTTTTAAAATAGCTAATAACAAACTCCTAAAATGAATTGACTATAGCTTTAATCCGTTTAAGTTTAAAATCTTCTGTTAGCTTCGCAGAATACATTTCCTTATTGTGTTGATTATAGAAGGTAAATTTGTAATCATCTAAATTTAGTATTGCAAAGCCAAAGCCAAAAAAGTTTCTAACCTCGTGTGCTAAGTAGTTTCTACCATTTGAATAGTCAAATTCTACATTTTGATAAACAGGCTCTTGATCTTGAGCGTGTAATGATGCACCGCCATTTCCAACTATAATCTGGTCTGGAACATTATCCATTAATAAAATCTGGGCTATATGAATGTGGCCAGAAACTATGGTAGTAACATTGCTTGGAAATTTATCTCCAAAAGCTTCAATTTGTGTAAGATTACCATGGCTTTTTAATGTCAAAAATTCTTTTTTTGGAGATCTCCAAAGCGGTTTATGAGTTAAAAACCACGTGGGCTTATCTTGTATCAATTTATCAAATTGCCTCTCAAAAGCATCAATTGTGCTTTGGGTTGTAAAAATATCCTCACCGGATGAAGAGTCGAAGATAAAAAATTTCATCGGTCCAGCATCTAAGGACCAACTAGAAACAAAGTTTCCACATTTTTCAGACGAAAAGGGGTATGAATCTAGATACCTGAACCATCCTTCATAAGCTCTATCACAACTCTCATGGTTTCCACGAACAAAAAGGAAAGGGGATTGTGATAAGATATCCTTTGCAGGCTCAAACCAATCAGCGTACCAAGCTTCTTTATTATATCCATAAATATCTCCACACTTTTTTGTATTTCTACATTTTGTTTGTCTGTAATGATAATCACCAACATGGATAATTAAATCTGGTTTATGAAGGGCGATTGAATCTAAATTTTTTTTTAAAGGCCAGCTATCTACCGAATTACATTCCTGCTGAAATAACATATTTATTCTACAGCCCGTGTCACCAATAAAAGCAATTTTGTTCACCTTTTCTGGTAATATGGGAATCTGTATATTATCAATCCTAATGTTTCTAGCACTTGTTTGTACTATGAGTTCACAAACTGTTTCGGCATTGTTAATTGAGCTGCGATTCAGCATTTCTGTTTCCTCGCCATCGACATAAACAATGGGACACATGTCATTGTCTGTAATTGCACGTATGCTTAATTTATTTTCTGGGATAACTTGAGACCATGTGTATAATATCTGTGCATGGACGAAATGAAAGCTAGTTATAAGAGAGAGAGCTAAAAAAATAAAGATATTAGCTACATTCATTTGTATAAAAACCTAAGTTAAAAATTAGTAGTAAGGTTATCTTAAATGATTAAAATTTATAATCACAAAATTCATAATTAAATTATACAAACAATTTTTAAATTATTCTAGTATCAGATTGACACTCTAGATGAAAAATTCTAAAATGATTAAGTAATTTAAAATAATTATATAAAAACTAGAATATAGTGCGGCCGTGGTGGAATTGGTAGACACGCAGCGTTGAGGTCGCTGTGGCTCATAAGGCCTTGGAAGTTCAAGTCTTCTCGGCCGCACCAGTTTTTATCGCTGTTTAATATGGGTAAAAATGTTTGTAGGAAATCAGAGTAGCAATAAGGTAGAAAGAGCTATCAGCGAAATCAGGCGCGGCCGGCCAATTGTAATATATGATGAAAGTAATTACCTATTGCTTGCTGCTGCTGAGGCTTTAGAAAGAGATTTATTTAATCAATACAAGCTTATATCAAGTAATGTATATATTACTTTAACTTCAAGTAAGGTAAAATACATATCTCAGAATAAAGAACATAACAGCAAACGTCTGTTGGTGAATAATTTTGATGAACTGCTCCATTTAATAAACTGTTCAAAGGAAGATAGCATAAAAGAGTTGCAATGCTCAAAGACAATAGATGAGTATGCTATTGCCTTGCTTAAGTTCTCAGAATTATTGCCATACGCGTTAGTGGCTGATATGGCTTTTGAGAATAACCATGAAATGCGAAATTGGTGCGAGAAAAATGACGTTATTGCACTGGACACGTCATTCATAAATAATTTTCAAGAAAATCAGGATGTATATGAAGTGTGCAAAACATCATTATTTTTAAAACAGACTCAAGAAGTAAATATCATATCTTATAGAACCGAAAGTGGTGGAAGAGAACATCATGCAATTATCATTGGCAATCCAGATAAAGATGGCGAACCATTAGTAAGAATTCATTCTTCGTGCTATACGGGTGACTTGTTAGATAGCTTATCATGCGATTGCAGAAGTCAGTTACATCAAGCAATTCAGATGATAGCTGACTCTGGAGGTGGTATTATATTGTATTTGATGCAAGATGGAAGAGGCATTGGTTTAACTAATAAGTTAAGGGCGTACAGTATGCAAAGAGGACATAATCTTGATACTATTGATGCAAACAGAATATTGGGTTTTGAAGATGATGAAAGGAGTTTTGCTGTTGCAGCCAAAATGCTTAAGAAATTGAACATTAACAAAATCCAATTACTTACAAACAATGATAGGAAATTGTCAGAATTGGAAAATAGTGGTATAGGAGTTACAAAGTGTCTACCACTTATTGTGGAACGTAATAAATATAACGATTCATATATGGAGACAAAGTTTGGTAAATTAGGCCATAGATTAAGAGTTTTTTAGCTTTTTTGCTGTAACTACTTTGTTAATTTGCTATGTTTATTAACATAAGTTAAGATTTTTAGGAATACTAAAATGCTAAGATTTTTTAAGCGAGAAAAAAATACTGAATCCTTAGATAAGGATATAGATTGGAATTCAAACCGCTACAGCACAGTTATTGCTCAAAGGAATATTCTACTTTTGTTTGCGTTAATATTATTAGCAGCGATTTCTATCAGTATATTAGTCATATTTAAAATTAGCACAAGTAGCACTATTGAGCCATTTGTTATAGAAATTGACAAGAAATCAGGAATAGTGCAATTGGTTGATCCTGTCACAGTAAAACAATATTCTGCAAATGAAGCGCTAAACGATCATTTTATTTCAGAGTATATAAAAGCAAGGGAGGTTTTTGATCCATATCATTATAATTATAACTATTATACAAAGGTGAGGTTATTTTCCTCACCTAATGTGTATAATGAATTTAGAAATTATGTAGGATCGCAGAATATGGATGATCTTTTTAATTTATACTCAGATACTAAAAGTGAATTTAAAATTCGCTCAATTCAAAAATTGGGTAACGATGCTCTTCAGGTGAGGTTTTTTGTGGAATTTATACGGAAAGATGGAAGTTCCACAAGAAAAAATAAGATAGTTATTATGTCATATAGATATGCATCGCTTGAAATGGATGACCAGCAAAGATATATTAACCCATTAGGATTTCAAGTTATTTCATATAGAGTAGATGATGAATATGTATAGGATATTATTAGTTTTAGCTTTACTTGTAAGTGGCAATTTAAACGCATCCATTAATTATAATGAGCCTATTTCTGTAGATAGTAGAATAAAGACTTTTGTGTATAGCCCTAATGAAGTATTTACGGTGGTTTTTAGTCAGGGTTACTATTCTTATATTGAATTTGCGGAAGGAGAAAAAGTTAAAAATATCGCTGTTGGTGATGCATCAAGTTGGAAAATTAATCCTTATGACAATAAATTGCTTATCATGCCATTTGAAGTTAGTAGTCGCACTAACATGATTATTACAACAACTAAAAAAAGAAATTACATTTTTGATTTAATCTCAAGGCCAAACTACGATAAATACCCAGATACTGATGCTAAGAAAGTGGGTCACGATTATTCTGCTGAAAAGGATATATCTTACGTAGTACGTTTTTATTATCCTCAAGAAGAAGGTGAATTTGATGTTGATTTAGATGAGGTTTCTTTACCTACTCAAATGCAATATACTACAGACAAGCCAGAAAAAATAATACAAGAAAATGATACGAAGTACAATTATACATATATTGATGAAGGTGGTAATGCGGATATAGTTCCGATTGAGCTATTTGATGATGGTTATTTAACCTATTTAAAATTTAGAAATAATAATAAAATACCTCAGATTTTTGTAGAAGAGGAGGATAAACCTTGTAAAAGGCTGTTATTTGATGATTATGTTATAATAAAAGGAGTACATAAAAAGCTATTTATGCGTTATGAAGATGGTGAAGTTGAAATTATAAATAGGTCACTTTAGCTGTGGTATATGCAATATGAATAAAGAAAGGCGTAACAATTCAGAAGATGAATCAGAAATAGAGAACAAGGTAGTAACAGTTGGCTCTAATCCAGGTCATAGGGCATTGATGGTCATTATTTTAGTGCTTCTGGTTGGTGGAGTGTATTATCTCTATTTTAGTCCTTCTCATAAAGAGGGTTCAGAAGTTATTAAAAAAGAGGAAACAAAGCAAAATGTTCAAGAATTGAAGGGAAAGTTGGAACAAGTTCCAGATAATGTAATGGTTCCTGAAAGAATAATAACTGATCCCTTACCACCCTTACCTCCTCTTCCTACACCACCAATCATACCAGAAATAAAACAAATTAGAAAAGAAGAAGAGAAACCAAAAGAAACTCCTGTGTCAAATATACCTATTTTGCCAAAGCAAAATTTTCCTTCTAGTAATGTTATGGGCAATTTACCTACCTCGTTTCCTACAATAGGGGGTAGCGGTTATCCTAGAGACAGACGTAGTGCACAAATGTTAACAATTTCAAGTGATGGTGGAGAGAATAAGGCTGCTGATGCTATTTTATCTGACACTTCAGCACAATCGAGCAAAGCTACCAGAGTAGGAAAGCTTGGTTTAATGGTTACTCAAGGTAAAATTATTGATGCTGTTCTTGAAACTGCAATAAACTCTGATCTGCAAGGAATGCTGCGTGCTATGGTGAGTAGAGATGTTTATGCAGAAACTGGTGATACAGTTTTAATACCTAAAGGCTCAAGATTGATAGGCAGTTATTCATTTGACTCGAATGTCGCAAGAGCTCGTGTAAATATAAACTGGAGTAGGGTCATTCTTCCTCATGGAATAGATATTGCTATCTCATCACTTAGTACTGACGAGCTTGGTAGAGCAGGGATAGCAGGAATAGTTGATAATAAAATAGTAAGTGCATTATTCTCTTCAGTGGCACTTGCTGGTGTTTCAATTGGTTCAGCTGTTGTAGGACAAAAGGCTTCCAATCTTATTGATACGCTAACTGCCACGGATGCGGTGAAGTCTATCACTGCAACTGAGATAGATATCTCTTCTCTCAAAGGGGCTATTGACCCAGAAGGTAAAATATCTGGTGACAAATGGAAATTGGGTCTTGGAGCTATTGGTAGAATTAAGAATGCTAAAAATGAGCAAGATTTGTTAAAAATAATGAAGGATGAAATAGCAAAGGCACTAAATACACAAGACAACCCAATTACTGATGCGGATATCCCAATTACTCTGGAAAACATGAGTCAACTGCTACAACAATTTCAAAGAAAAAGCAAGTCTGTTTATGATGAAGCAATCGGGAAATCAATCAATGATTTTTCTAAAGACATGCGAGATATAGTAGGCAGATACACAGATAAAAAACCAACTATTTATGTTGATCAAGGCACCGCGTTGAAAGTATTTGTTAACCAAGATATAGTATTTCCTCCACAGGCAATATTAAATCAATGAAATGAACTATGCTGCGCTTGATACATATTTGGAGCCATTACAAGGCATATTTCAAGAAGAAGGCGTAAATGAAATATCAATAAATAAGCCAAAGGAAGTATGGATTGAAAATCGCGGTGAAATAAGGTGTGAAAAATTAGAAGTATTCGATCTTAACCATTTGAAATCTCTTGGCAGACTGATTGCTCAAGCTACAGAACAAAAACTTAGCGAAGAAGCACCGTTACTTTCGGCAACATTACCAAATGGTTATCGTATACAGATAGTATTTCCACCAGCATGTGAACCTGATAAAGTAGTCATGTCGATTCGTAAGCCTTCTAGCATGCAATTAGCACTCGATGATTACGAAAAAATGGGAGCTTTTTCTGAAACTGTTACAGAAGCGGCTGATAATCCAGTGGACCGTCATTTGGATTTACTGTTAAAACAAAAAAAAATAAAAGAGTTTTTAGAATACGCTGTAATAAGTAAGAAAAATATTATAATTAGCGGTGGAACTTCCACTGGTAAGACTACTTTTACTAATGCTACTTTGCGTGCTATTCCAGCTGAGGAAAGAATTATTACTGTTGAGGATGCAAGGGAAATCGTTTTGAGCGAACATCCCAATAAAGTCCATCTAATTGCCTCTAAAGGAGGGCAAGGCAGAGCAAAAGTGACCACTCAAGATTTGATAGAAGCGTGCTTACGTTTAAGACCAGATAGAATAATAGTTGGTGAACTTCGCGGGGCGGAAGCTTTTAGTTTTCTTAGGGCGATAAATACTGGTCACCCTGGATCAATATCAACCCTTCATGCGGATAGTCCAACAATGGCCCTTGAGCAAATAAAATTGATGGTTATGCAGGCAAATCTTGGCATTCCTCCAGACCAAATTATACCATACATTAGAAATGTGATTGATATTGTTATTCAGCTAAAAAGAACCGGTGGGGGAAAAAGAAGCATTTCTGAGATATTATTTACTAGATCTGCAAGCGAAAATGCTTAAATTTATACATAAGTTAAGGAAGAGTAGTTTATGAGTAATGGAAATCACCTACGTAATATTCTCATAGGAGGTGTAGTAGCTTTTAGCGTACTTGAGTTTTGCTTCTATCTATCTGGTATATTGTTCTTTCTATTAGTTGACGGTCCAGATGGTGTGGATTTTAAAGCAATTAATCCTAGTTTGACACCTTTCCCTCAAGCTCTTTGGCCAACGATTTTTGATCATATACAATATTGTTGGCACCACCCAGAGTTATATAGCCTTGAGCTCAAATTTAAATTAATTCTATCTTCTACAATGCCTATTGTTATTTTAATGATTATCTTATGGAATTTAAGAGAAAGGATAATTGAGTGGCGACCATTTAAAAAGAAAGAATCACTTCATGGAGACTCGCAGTGGGCATCAGAGAAAGACATACGAAAAGCAGGATTAAGAAGCAAAAAGGGATTATTGCTTGGTAAAGATAAAAGAGGATACTTCATTTCTGATGGGTTTCAGCATGCATTGTTATTTGCACCTACAGGTTCTGGTAAGGGTGTTGGCTTTGTAATTCCTAATTTATTATTTTGGACTGACTCGGTAATTGTACACGACATAAAATTAGAAAACTATGAAATAACAAGTGGTTGGCGAGAACGACAAGGACAAAAAGTATACGTATGGAATCCAGCACAGCCAGATGGAATAAGTCACTGTTACAATCCATTACAATGGATTAGTGAAAAACCTGGGCAGATGGTTGACGATGTGCAGAAAATAGCTAACCTAATCATGCCTGAACAAGACTTTTGGCAGAATGAAGCAAGAAGCTTATTTGTTGGAGTGGTATTATACTTACTTGCTGCACCAGAGAAAGTTAAATCTTTTGGTGAAGTTGTGCGTACGATGCGTAGTGATGACGTGGTTTATAATCTTGCTGTTGCTCTTGATACAATGGGTAAAATACTACACCCTGTAGCATATATGAATATTGCAGCTTTTTTACAAAAAGCTGATAAAGAAAGGTCAGGTGTTGTATCAACCATGAACTCATCACTTGAATTGTGGGCAAACCCATTGATTGATACTGCAACTGCGTCAAGTGATTTTAATATTCTAGATTTTAAAAAGAAGAAAATTACAGTTTATGTTGGTTTAACTCCTGACAACTTGACTAGGCTCAGGCCTTTAATGCAGGTTTTTTACCAACAGGCAACTGAGTTTTTATGTAGAAAATTGCCATCGGATGACGAGCCTTATGGCGTATTGTTTTTAATGGATGAGTTTCCTACACTTGGAAAAATGGAGCAATTTCAAACAGGTATTGCATATTTTCGTGGTTATCGAGTTAGGTTATTCTTAATTGTTCAAGATACTGAGCAGCTCAAAGGAATATACGAAGAAGCGGGGATGAACTCCTTTTTGTCAAACTCGACTTACAGAATAACTTTTGCAGCCAATAATATTGAAACAGCTAATTTAATATCGCAACTTATAGGAAACAAAACTGTACAACAAGAATCGTTGAATAAGCCTAAATTTTTAGATTTAAATCCTGCTTCAAGGTCATTACATATCTCTGAAATACAGAGAGCATTGCTATTGCCTCAAGAAGTTATTATGTTGCCACGCGACGATCAGATAATTTTAATAGAGTCGACTTACCCAATTAAATCAAAGAAAATTTTGTACTATAGTGATAGCACCTTCACAAAAAGACTGCTCAAGCAAACTCGTGTGCCTACACAAGAACCATATGACCCAAACAAAGTTCTTTCTGCCGCTGCGAGCAAAGATAAGGTTAATAATGAGGGGAATAATGCTCTTGAGGGGCCTAATTCAGTTGATTATCCTGCTGAAACTAAAACAGAAGATGCAGTATATGATGAATCAGATGAATTTGCAGACGAAGATATTGATGATGAAGATATCGACGATAAGTTTGAAGAAGATGATGATGGGTTTAATGACGAGAGGAGCGATGATGGGTTTGATGACGAAGAAGAGGAGGATGAATTTGATGACGAAGACGAGGAGGATGAATTTGAAGATGAGGATAAATTAAAAAATGATCAAAAATAAAGGTTGATTTTGCCTATTTTTTAGCTTAGAAAAGTGCAAGTTATGCAAATAATTAGGTTTTTCATATTAAACCATTTTTAATTAATTAGTATTAGATTAGCTATTTTAACTAGGGGAGTAGTAATGATTAGTAAAAAAACATTAGCGGTTACAGCGCTTGCTTTGCTGTTGTCACAACAATCTTTTGCAAGTGAAACAGAAGGGTTTTACTTTGGCAGTGGGTATTATGGTCAATTTTTTAATAGTATGAGTGAACTAAAAACAAGCACTACAGGTATCAAAAATTTGTCTATAAATGACAGGAGTGCTCAGAATACAGAAGGTCAATCACTAAGTAAGTATAAAGGAGATTATAATCCACCTTTTGCTGCAAATGTAACATTTGGTTACACAGGAGAATTGGGTAACAACAGCTATAGGGCTGAATTGGAAGGGATGTATTCTTCTGTAAAAGTGGATAATATTGGTTTAACAAGCAATCAAATGATTGTATCGTACACAAAGGAAAAAGTTAAGAAGAACGCAGGCAACACTGATACAGAATATTTGTATCTTGCTATAGTCAATCACGACCAAATTGAGAACATATCTGTGATGGCAAATGTTTATCATCATTGGAAGGGTGACCGTTTCTCTTTTTCTCCTTACATTGGTATTGGAGTCGGTGGAACAAGAATGACGATGTTTGGAAAAGCATTAATAAGACCTGCAGGTCAATTAAAAGCTGGCCTTGATTATCGCATAAATGAAGATGTAAATATGCATATCGGATATAGGGGTTTTGCTGTTGGTGGTGTTATTGATAGCAATTTTACGCTTGAAGCAGAAGCGTTCAGGGAAGTGGTAGACGATGATGCCAGCAGAACAAGGCAGTATAATAAACTCGTTGACAATAATAAACCGATAGAGGCTGCGAAAACAGATAAAATAAATATAGGTAATCGACTATTTCACACACACGGCATAGAAGCTGGCCTTACTTTCCACTTTGCCAGCAAAGCTTAAACATGTTGCCCTTTAAAAAATGCATAAAACCGTTCCTGTCATCCTATGGCTTGACCATAGGATGACAGGACAAGAAAATATTAGCTATGTTCTTTTCACAACGATGCATCTCTTCATTCCTGCTAAATCATGTACGTACTCCTGAAAAGCTAGTTCATACGAGGGTATTATTTTGTCAATATCATTTTGATCTTCACCTATCTCCAGTATTGCAAACCCATTTTTTTTAAGGCACTTTTCCAATATTGGAAAAATACTCAAATAACAGCTCAAACCATCAATGCCACCATCAAGGGCAATTCTTGGTTCCTTTTGCACTTCGGCTTGTAAGTCTTTCAATTTGCTTCTTTTAATATATGGAGGATTGCTAATTATCAGATCAAATGAGCCTCTGCATTCTGTCCATGAATTTGGAAATATTTTAGCTCTGCTGAGTAGGTTATGGTTTTTTATATTCTGGTGGGCAACTCTATATGCTTTTAAACTCTTTTCAAAACCGATACCAACGGCATATTCATACTCACTAAGTACGGATATCAATAAACAACCTGTACCTGTACCAAAATCTGCAATTTTTAGTCTCTGCTTTTTATTTGGGTAATATTTTAACACTGTTGAGATTAATGTTTCACTATCTGGTCTTGGATCCAAAACATGCTGGTTAACTATAAAATTTTTACTCCAGAATTCACGATTACCTATTATTTGCGATATTGGATATCTTTCCGCTCTTTTTTTTGTTAATTTCCAAAATAAAAGTTCTTTCTCCATCGGCACTTGATCAGCATGGTTCATAATTATAAATGATCTTTCCACTCCAAGTACGTGCTGCATGATGATTTCACAATCCAAATGTGGTGATTCAACTTTGTGTGACAATAGTAGCTTCGATCCTTCTTGAATTAAAGTGCTGATTGTTTTCATTATTCCAAAAATATGTTCCTTTCAGCCAAGAATAGCAATTCCAGTTTAGGGTAGCTGCACTAAATCCCAGTGTCAAGCACACATTTGTACGGATATTGCAATTTGCAGGTTCAAGTAGCTGACACTGGTTCACCTTATGCATATTGATACTCCTATAAAAAATTTGGGTTGTTGAGTTTACCGTTTTTAAAATCCACTAGAATTCTAACAGTTTCTGGTTTATCTTCAAATAAGTATTTGCCTCTGGTTTTACTATCATCTTTTTGTATTGTAATTTGACCATTATTGATTCTATCGTAAAGCCAATGAGTAGTAACTTTGAGGATTTTTGCAATTTGTGGAACAGTAAGGTAGCCAGGCACTTTAAGGGGATGTGATTGATGCTTTGCTCGCATAATATTATTTTTTAATCGAATAGTTTTTACTGTGCTTTCTAATACGGTATTTTTCATGGGAGAGCGATGCCCCTGCTTTTCTAAGTACTTAGCAATTTCTGTATCTGTTTTGCCTTCTTTACTTAACTTTATTATAGATTGCTCCATTTCTGTTGCTGTGGTCAATTCATAAAAGGAGTTTACTGGAATAGAAACATTAGAAGTAGTAGTTTCACCACCATGCCATATAATACGTACTTGCAAGCAATCGCGTCTGATCCGGTGTGTTACAACTTTATCAATTAGACAACGGAGAAAGGATTTTTGTTGCTGACGTGAAAGAACTGACTTATGCCAAATCTCAGGTAGTTTCTTACCTACATCTAAAAATATTGTTTTCAGTTCCTCAGATAATTGAGGAGTCGGTTTACTTGGATACTGACGGTAATTTCTGCTCGCTTGAGTTCATTCAATGCTTGTTCCCAACGTCGTTCAAGTTCTGCAGCTACAAGACGATTATCAGGATCAACTTGATTAAATTGTCGTTCCGCTAATCTCACTTGGTATTTTAGGCGTTCTAATTGTTGCAAATGAGCTTTATTAATTGCTTGTTCAGATTGTAGCTGCAAATTAATAGCCTTAGTATAAGCATCTAGCTCGATTTGACTAAGTGCTGCAAAAAATTTAGGAACTACTTCATTATCAATAATATCAGCTGGTAAAAACTGACATACAGGTGAAAGATACTGTTGACGTAGGTAATTGCATAAATAATGGTTTCCTCCTTTATACTGTACTACCATTTTGTGTCCACATTCTCCACAATAGATTATTCCATGTAATACCTGGTCTAGCTATCCCACGTGTTTTATTGCGATCGTACTCTGCATGATTATCTTTAAGCATCATCTGAATCTTTGTAAAAGTTTCCCAATCTATATAAGCTGAGTATTTATCTTTGATCAGAACTTTCCATTCTTCCATTGGTAATTTTTTTGTTGTTTTGTCGACAGAAGATAGTTTGTGATGCGTAGTACGAGAACGACCATAAACAAATGCTCCACCATAAGCTGGATTTTTGAGTATTGAGGTAATTGCCGCAACCGTCGGTTTTTTCCACTGCAGTTCTTTAAAATTGTCATACCTAGAAATGGTAAGTTGGTTATTGTTAAAATGTCTTAGAACTTTTGCTGCTGTTCGTTTTTCTAAAAAAGTTTCAAAAACAAGCTTAATAAGATGTTGAACTTCAAGGTTAGGATCCTTATGCACAGAACCATCGATATTACGAACAAGACCAACTGGAAGGGATAATGCTAAATCACCTCGTGCCGCTTTGTTCAGCATTTAGTCGAGCTCTTATAGTAAATAATTCCATTTCAGCAAGTTGTCCTTTCAGACCAAGTAACAACCGACCATTAATAGTACCAGGATCATAAATACCATCCCGATCAGCTATTAAACACTGTTTATAGCCACATATATCTAGTAATGGATACCAGTCTGAACAATTACGCGACAAGCGTGTTACATCATAAGAAAGAATAATCCCTACCTTTGCTAAGGTAACTTTAGTGACAATTTCCTTAAATCCTTCACGCTTTTCGGCACTAGCACCAGTCAAACCAAGGTCACTATCAATGACTACAATATTATCAGCTTTCCAGCCAAGGTCAATTGCTCTTTGTTTCAGTGCATACTGCAGCTCCAGACTCTCTTGATTGCTCAATGCTTGGTGAGGTGTTGATTGTCTGATGTAAATTATTGCTTCGCGTGCTAAGTGTTGTGCTGTGATCAACTCTGATGTGCTCATCGATAACCTCCTTAGATATTATTTTCTAAAACTTCTGATTTAAAACGCTGAGACATTCGCTGCCACAGTTAATATGGTTTGCATGGCATAATAATTTGTACTCCTTTGCTAAAGAAACAAATTCGTATAATGACGCTCGTGTTATAGCACTTCTCATAATAATCCGAACAGATCATAGAAAGGCAGAATCAACAGCATGACGAAAAGACTTGAATAGAGGAATGTTTTTCCTGACTCTGTTTTTTATAGCAAACCAATGATGTTCAATTTTGTTAAAATCTGGAGAATACGGTGGCAGATACAAAATTTCTGCACCAATCCCTTTAGCAAGCTTAATGATCTTATCAGACTTATGAAAAGTAGCATTGTCAAGAATGACAGTTTGTCCAGGTTCCAAGGTCGGTATCAAAAATTGCTCAAACCATCCATTAAAAATATCCATATTACAGTGGCCTTCAAAGGTTAATGGAGCAACTATTTTTCTTTCACTTAAAGCTGCAATCATACTGATTCGTTGAGTTTTCTTCCCAGATTTTAGGGCATAAAACCGCTGTCCCTTCTGACAATATCCATAGGGGTAGTCTTCAGTGTTGTCAATGCCAGACTCATCTATATACACTAAGTTTTTAGGTTCTTTTGTTGCTATAATTTTCAAGAATTTAGCACGTTTTTCTTCGCTTCTTTCCTTGTACCCATAGGTCTTTTTTTGCGTGTAAATCCAATTTTTTTCAGGGCTCGGTGGATAGTTTGGATACTAACGTTGCTCCAAAGTTTAGCCATTTCCAATAGAGTCTTTCCTCCGTTTTCTCTGGCAAATTTAGCAAAGGCATCCCAGTCGGTAATTTTGTGATTGTAACCTCCATTTCCAAGTTTTTTTGATTGAAAGTCACCTGTTTCTTTTCTTCTTTGCTGCCACTCCCACAAAGTAGTTCGTCCAATTTTAAATCTTGCTGCCACTGTTTCTCTGCTTTCTCCCTCGTCTAGAGCTTCCATTGCTTTTTTCCTTAAGTCATAACTATATGCTGCTGGCATACCTACCTTCACTACTACAAATCCTTATTTTACCTTATTTGGACTATTATGAAAAGTACTATAGTATTATTGAACCTGCAAAAATCTTAAACAATGAAAAAGCTAAAGAGTTAAATTTAAAAGTCGGCACACTTAAAATTGGGGAGAGTAAAGTAAGAGTTGAAAGCATAGACGGAAAGAGAAATTATACAGATATCTTAGGTAGCATTAAAATGTCTTTTACCACTGAGGCAGGAGAGATTAGTATTTACCTACATCCTAGTGAGAAAGATAGTAATAAAATAGAGGTAGAGATTGATAAAGAGAGCGAAGCAAGGCTTAACAAGTTAAAGGCTGAGAAGAAAAGTTTAGGAGAAAACTGTCTTTTGGGAAGAAAAAGTGTTCTGAAAGCTATAGAAGATAAAGGTTTTGAGAAAAATGGTAGTGTGTCTACAAAGACTACTAAGAATGATCCATTTACTGATCTTACGCAAGTTTGTTTGCAGCAGAATAGAGAAGTAGCTTTAGGGGATTCAGGTAAGATTTTAAGAAATTAGTTATAGCGATATGGCTCAATGATTTTGAGTATGAGATTTTAATGTTTCCGGAAGCCCGTTATGATGATCAGGTGGACAGTACGGTACAATATTTACAATGGATGAGAAAAATTAACACCAGTGCTTTCAGGGTCAGAGACTTTGGCCCCAACCCTAATAAAACGCTTAGATGGCTGAGAGCAGCGAAATTAATAAACCTAATACTTACCTGTTTGATGAGAGAAATTACTCAAACTTAACGACTCCAGCCTTGAACATGGTGAAGAATCTCTTCTCAGAGATTTTTCTGGACTACCTTCAAGGGGCTCTTCAGGCTTACGTTTTGGCAATCCTTCTCTAGTATTCTCACAATCCATAGACTCATAACCACTACTTGTTGTTGCCTCAGCTTTGGAGCTTACGTTTTCAGCATCAGTTACGAACCCGGAAGAGTAACCGCTGCTGCTGTCATCCTTTTTACTCTCCTCTATCTTTTTAAAGGTAGTAGTAGTATTTTTAGTACTTTTAGCAGGCAATCGCTCTTTCAAAAGCAACTGTGTTTCGCAATCGTCATAAGTACGGTCAAGGCAATATCCAGCTTCGTATTTCCTAATTGGTATACATTCTAATGCGCTTTCATCGGGATAAGAGGCTGTAACTGCTTCCCTACGGTATATCCTCTGGTAATATCCTGCTTCTCTTTCTATTCCCTTCTCCTTGAGCTCTACCAATCCGAGCTTTTTAGATTTCACTGTCTTTTCGACGATGTTAATGTCGATATCTTCTATTTTTACTCCTTTCTTATGCTCCTGAATAAAAAGTTTTTTTAAGTTAAATAAGGCACCACGACTTATATTAGCAACAACTGTTGTTTTTTGGTTTTTCTCACAATTAGAAAGAAATTCAAATGGAAAATCAGTGAAATCATAGTCTTCTTTTTTATCTTTATAATACTTTTTTTCCGTCTTACCTCTTACCTTCTGTAAATATTCTTTTACATTAACACTATCATCAATTAAACTAGTAATCTTCCCATTTTTTACAGTAAAGTTAGTATCAGGGCAGTCGAGGTTATGATTACTGTAGTTAAACGCATAAAGCAATGCTTTAAACAACTTTTTTTCTTCCTCGGTAAGATCGGACTCCCCCTTTCCAGCTACTAATGTACCTTCAGCACGCTGTAATTGCTCTTTATACAATAACCGTACTTCAGAAATGTCACTGTTACGGTCAAGCACGTATTCACCTTCTTGTTCGTTAAATACAATTGAAATTACTTTTATTACACTTTTATCAGGAAGACAACTAATACATGCATCTTTTAAAGTACAGTCCTCAGATAACTGGCGATCTACCCATTCGTTCTTTTCATGTTTCTCTACCTCTTTGACCCAATCAATGTCGATAGCATCTACGGTTTTCCCAGACTTCCGACTAAAAAGGATTTTTAAGTTAGATAAAGCACCACGACTTATATTAGCAACAACTGTTTTTTCTTGTTTTTCTTCATAATTAAGTTTAAATGGAAACTCATCTAGATCACAGACTTTGCTTGCTTCTTCCTCATCTTCACAATACTCTTCTATTATATAATCTCTTACCTCCTGTAAATATTCCTCTCTATCAACAGTATCATGGAGTAAACTAACAATTTTCCCATCTTTTGCAAAAAAGTTAGTATAAACACCATCAAGAGTATAATTCATTAAGTTCAATGTATAAAGCAATGCTTCAATCAACTCTTTTTCTTTATTATTAAGTTTATTCGAGGGTGGAAGCTCATTACTAATTTTACATCCAGATGACGAAGATTCATTAACCATAAAAGAACTCACCTGTGAAGGTTTTTGCCAAAATGAACAACTAGGTCCTGGTTCAGTAAGTTGCTGTGACTGCATCCACTGATTTCCTGACGTGCTTTGTGATGACCAATAGCCTATTGGCTGACTAGTCCATGCTGATCCACTTTCATTAGCACCTTTCCATGATGAAGGTCCACTCTGTGGCAATGACCATAATCCTGCACTTGGAGCCGGTGATGGCCAATTATTTTCGTGCGCGGGAGGCGGTGATGACCAATAGCCTATTGGCTGATCCCAAGCACTAGTCCCTGCTTGCACATTTTGAGCAGCATTTACAGATTGAGATGAAGATGGCTCTGGAACAACCAACTTAATTGTAGCAGAACTTGTATATGTCCGTGGCGGGAATTCTCCACTCGTTCCAGGAACATCTACCTGCCTGAACGAAGGCAAGCCGTCAGACAATTGCATAGACCCTTGCCTGGGAGGCTTTTCTATTTTACCCTGACTTTTTCCCGTGGGAAACCCCTGTACCTGTGATTTCTCAAGGAGTGATCCTGGTTCCTTGTCAGAGCTTGGATGTCTACTATGCAACCCTGGAATACTGCCATTTGGAAGATGTGTGGGAGTACTCGCTTCTGAGGAGGATCGACTCGAGCCACGTCTCTTAAAATTTCCAAGATCAGCTGCAAATTCAAAACGTTCGTTTATTTGATTATATGCAATTGGAGACCGCATAATCATAGGAAGTAAAAGAGCAATCTGCTTATTAGAGAAAGCATAAACTGGCTTTTTACAATTAACAAATTGTGGATTTGCAGTTTTGCCTCTAATATCACTTATAATATCATAATTTTTAGGAACAAAACCATTAAGCACTACTTTATTAATTTCTTTATTAAATATTCTATCAATGTTCCTTGCATCATCAGAACTTAAAGATTTCAACTGATCATTCACTTTTATAAAAGGTATAAGGGCAAAACTACTACCATTCCTTATTTTCTTTTCGTCTGTAAAGATATCATAATCGTAACCATAAATTGATTTTCCTGTCGATTGATAAATTAGTTCACTCAAAACATTTTTACAATTTTCGACTTTAGACTCTACGCTGCCTGGAGTTCTAAAATCAAGCGCTACTTCTTTTTTAACATATCTTGCTACACTCTTAACTACCTTATCACTCACATCTTTAATATATAACAT